>WJKT01000106.1 GCA_014728955.1 Candidatus Peregrinibacteria bacterium | reverse complement strand
TTTGTTCCTCCACGATATTTTTGTGGCGCTAAATAAGGACAATCCGTTTCAACCATCATCGCATCTAAAGGACACTCTTCTATTACGTCTCTTAAATTTTGCGCTTTTGGGTAAGTTACGTTTCCGGTAAAAGAAGTCATATATCCGGCCATCCAAACTTTGCGTGCAAAAGAAACATCACTCGAATAGCAATGGAAAACAACATTCTTTGCGCCCAGTTCTTGTAAAATATGCAAGCTGGATTCATCAGCATCTCTATTGTGAACGATCAAAGGCTTATCAATTTCAATCGCCAGTTTAATATGCTTCTTAAAAACTCTAATTTGAGTTTCTTTTGGTGAATATTCTTTAAAATAATCCAGTCCGGTCTCCCCTATTGCCACAACTTTTTCGTGCTGAGCTAATTCTTTAAGTTCATTCCACATTTCGTCAGTAAGTTTTTTTGAATCTTGCGGATGAAGACCAACTGCTGCAAAAACATTCTCATATGTTTCGGCCAGATCAATCGCTTCCTTACTACTTTTAATATCGCAACCAACAACAATAAGCTTTTTTACATCCTCTTTTTCTGCGCTAGCAATAACTGCCTCAACATCATTTGAAAGCGGTTTGAACTGGATGTGACAGTGCGTATCTATTAACATGGCAAGGGTAAAATGAATTATCGACTTTCAATGTAGCACCGTTTTTAATAAAATCAAATTATGAAAGCAAGCATTGTAATAGTACATTTCGGAAATGTTAAGCCGACCGCGCGGTGTATCTCTTCTATTTATAAAACTTCTAAAGACGTTGAGAATTTTGAAGTTATTGTTGTTGATAACAATAAGCAAGACCATGCGCGAAAAAAACTTGCAAAGAAATTTCCGCACCTCACCTATATAAAATCCAAAAAAAATAATTACTGCCATGCACTTAATGTCGGGACTAAAAAAGCAAACAACGACATCATTGTTATCCTCAATCCTGACACCATTGTCAGACCCGGCTGGTTATCACATATTTTGGCACCGTTTAAAGACAAAAAAATAGGCGGGGTTTCATCAAAAGTGCTTTTTCGAAAAAGTAAAAAAATAAACTCGCTAGGTATTGAAGAAATTGATGATTTTTATTATCGGGATATCGGTATGAACGAGGAAGATTATCCCAACATGAAAAAACGGACCATTGAGTATGCCAGTGGCGCTTCTGTTGCCTATCGTAAAAAAGCATTACAAGAGTGCGGGATGTTTGATGAAGATTTTGTTATGTATGTGGAAGATGTGGACATGGGTATGAAGATGAAAAAAAACGGATGGAAGCTTATTATTAATCCGAAAAGCACGGTTCTGCATGAATTTCACGGTACCGGAAGCAGCGACAAAGATCTCCCGTGGTATTTTTGCAACAGAAATCGTTTTCTTATTATTGCAAAACATCATCCGGATGAGTTTGCCACACAAATGGAGAACGCGCATCCCTACATTAACAAACAATTCGACTATCTTTATGATTTTGTAAGGGCCGGGATCTATAAACTGATTAAAACTCATCCCGAAAAAACAATCAAAAAAGTGCTTCCCGATATTCTAAAAACGTTAGTTACCGTCTATCCGTTCGATCGTGTACAAAACATGCTCAACGAAATAGAGCTCAGCATGGAATTAAGAGAACCAACCGTATGCCTGTATGATCACGCACTTCATTTTATTGGTGGTGGACAAAAATATGGCTGCACTATAGCCGAATCTCTGCAAGACACGTACGATGTCACCTTATTAAGCAATAAACCCGTCACCCGTTCAAACCTTGAGAAATGGTACAATTTAAATCTTAAAAAGTGCAGCGTTAAAACTATTCCCCTTTCGATTAACAAAAAGGATTCCGTTATTAATCCGAGCCTGGCAAACAGCATGAAAAAGAATCCATTTTCCGTTGTTGAAGACGAAATATTGCAACATGACATAGCAATTAACGTCAATATGGTCCCACATGTAAATGCTCTTGCACTGAAAAATATTTTTATCTGTCATTTTCCCGACAGCCCCCGGGCAAATTTCTTTTATCCTCCCAACTACGAAACAATTGTTACCAATTCACACTACACAACGGGGTGGCTCAAAAAACGATGGGATATGACCGCAGATATGATTATCTATCCTCCTGTAGATATGAAATATAGCCGCTCGCTAAAGAAAAAACCTATCATTCTATCCGTGAGCCGATTTGAACCCACAGGGTCGAAAAAACAGCTGGAAATGGTCCGGACGTTTTGGCAATTATACAAAAAACATCCAAAACTGTTTAAGGGATGGAAGCTGATACTGGCCGGAGGCAGTGACAAGAAAAACACCTATTTAAAACGAGTTAAAAATTTTATCAAATCTCATCCGGCACCTATTGAAATACGTGAAAATGTCAGCAACACAGAACTAAAAAAGCTTTATGCGCAAGCAGAAATCTTTTGGCATGCATGCGGGTTAAATCAAAACGAGAAGAAAAATCCTCACCTTATTGAACATTTCGGTATGACAACCGTTGAAGCGATGCAAAACAAATGTGCGCCAATTGTCATTAACGGCGGCGGGCAAAAAGAAATCATCACCCATAAGAAAAACGGCTTTACCTTTAGCACTACAAAACAGTTAAAAAAACATACAAAAAAACTTATTAAACATACAAAAAAACGAAAGAAGATACAACGCGCTGCATACGAACGAAGCAAAGATTTTAGCAAAAAGAAATTTCAAAAAACGGTAAAGAAGCTTGTTGATAAACATTACCGTTCAATACAATATGAAAATCCGATAATCCCCGAAGCACACGAAATTACTTTTTACGACGCTTAAGTGTTTTTACTTCTTTCTCAAGTTTTTCGAGATAATCAATAACTTCATTGTTAAATTTTTCTTGTCTCGCAATAATTTCTCCAATGAAATATTCAGTTTCATAATAAAATTTACCCTTTGCGCGATCAATCAATCGTCCAAATATTTTGCGGGGTGATTTAAAACGCCGATAGTGAGCCACCAAATCGGCATGATCTTTTAATAACTGTTTATGATGAGATTGCCGAGCTTGTTTTTTATGTAACGCACAGACATCACTCGATATATTCTCAAGCAACTTTAAAATGCGTTTCTTTTTGGTATCTGATAAACTGTTCATGGCATTATATTACACGCTAACACCGCATATGAAAATAGGATTCGATATTACCGCCCTGAGTATGCCCCGTACCGGTATAGGGCAATACCAGTACAACCTTTTACAAACGCTCTTTCGAATCGATCAGAAAAACAATTATCATTTATATGCATTCAACCTGCGTGATAATGCAAAATATACCGATTTAAACTTTGCAACTCCACACCAAAACGTTTCGATGAAGGCGCACACTATTCCCCAGCGTTTAATTACCGCATGGTGGCTTGCGGTTCGCTATCCATACCTTGAGCATATAACCGAGCCATGCGATGTATATCAAATATCGGAAATCTGTCAGCAACCTACAAAGAAAAAAACCGTCGCATTTATTCATGATCTGACAACCATTCATTTCCCGAAGTATCATCTTGCAAAAAACAAACTGCTATATCATTTTCGATTTAAAAATATAAAAAAATATGCTGATGCTGTGCTCACCAATTCGGAGCACACAAAAGGAGATATTATTATGCATTTGGGCATACCGGCAAACAAAATACATGTTACGTATTTTGGCACACATGAACGATTCAAGCCTATCCGTGATAAAGCCAAACTCATGTCCGTACACACACAATACGGCATTGATAATCCATATATTTGCTACGTAGGGACCATCGAACCGCGTAAAAATATTCGCAATTTATTAAAAGCGTTTAAAAAATTAAAAGACACCAAAAATATACCCCATAAACTATTGCTGGTTGGAAAAGACGGTTGGTTTTTTGAAGAAATCTATAAGGCAATAGGCACACTTGGGCTGGAACATGATATTATCAGAACAGGCTTTGTTCCCGATAAAGATATTCCATACCTATTAAGCGGAAGTGAATGTTTTGTATATCCCTCATTTTATGAAGGATTCGGACTTCCGGTGCTCGAAGCGCTTGCATGCGGAACTCCTACCGTTACATCACGAATATCGTCACTACCGGAAGTTGGTGGCGACGCAGTAAAATATATTGAACCAAGCGACCCAAGCGACATTGCCGAAAAAATACTTCAATTTATAAGCAGTCCCGAGGAACGTCGCCTCTACGCTACGCGAGGCATAAAACAGGCACAGCAATTTTCATGGGAACAATGTGCCAAACAAACGCTTGAAGTATATCAATCACTGTGTTGAACATAATAATCAACAACCTGGTCTGTTTTTCCTTCTTTAATAATCCTTCCCTTATCAAGCAATACCGTACGTGTGCAAAATTTCCTGATAGCATCCAAATCATGACTGACAAGCACTACGGTTTTACCTTTCTTCTTTAAATCAACAAAGGTATTGAGCGACTTCTTCTGAAAATTTATATCCCCTACCGCCAGGACTTCATCACACAAATAAATATCCGCATCAATGGTAGCTGCTATGGAAAAAGCCAAGCGAACCTGCATCCCCGATGAAAAGTTTTTCAGTTTCATTTCCATAAAGTCTTCCAGACCGGCAAATGACACAATGGATTTGTACTTTGCATCAATTTGTTTTCGGCTAAGCCCAAGGATAATACCGTTCAAATATACGTTTTCCCGTGCCGACAGATCACCATTAAACCCTATTCCCAATTCCAAAAAAGGAGAAACAGTTCCGTTAACATACACCTCTCCTTTGGTTTGCCTGTAAATACGAGCCATAATTTTAAGCAATGTTGATTTTCCGCTACCGTTTTTACCGATAAGCCCTATAAATTCACCCGGCTGCACGGAAAGATTAACATCCTTTAACGCATGAAAATCTTCCGTTCCCGTACGACGATAAAAATGAACGATATTCTCTTTTAGTGTATCTCTTTTTTCCCGAGGGATACGGAATATTTTATGCAGATTGTTGATATGTATAAGAGGATTCATAGATTAAATATTTTCCGGAATAGATGATTCCTGTGTATAAAAAATCGTGACACCGGCAACCATAATAAGCAGTGTCATAATAAACAAAACCATATTAAGCGAAGAAGCCGGTATGTGATGTAAAATAAAAATTGCACGAGAATATTCAATAAGACGCGCAAGCGGATTTAAATAAATAAAGCGATGATAGATCTCCGGAACCATCGTCACCGGATAAATAATAGGTGTTATCCAAAATCCTATTTGCAATAAAACATCCCATATATGCGATATATCACGAAACTTCACATACAGCGTTGATAAAATAAGCGATGTCCCCAAAATAATAAAATATAATTCAAGCGTATACACAACCATAAAAAAGAAATTTGCCGAAAAAGTGATATCGCTGATTGCAAGAAATACAAAAAAGACAATCATGTTAAGCAAAAAAGTCAAAAGCGAGGTAAGCGTTGAAGCAATTACCACGATAATTCTCGGGAAATACACTTTTGTAATTAAAGACTGCTTGGTTTCAAAAGACCGAAGCGCAATTGACGTTGCCTCGGCAAAGAAATTCCAGATAATCACACCAAGCAAAAGATATAACTGATAGTGTTCAACCGGAAAGCGCATAAAAACAGAAAACACGACATATAAAACCGCGAAAAGTAATAGGGGCTTTATTAACGTCCACACATAACCGAGAATAGAATTCTGATAACGCACTTTAAAGTCGGAAATAGCAATTTCCTTTAAAATTCGTACATTCTTTTTAGAAAAAATTTTTTCTTTTTTCACACCATCGACAATTAATAAACACAGACAGAATAGCGCTTATAGATGACATTTACAAATCAACTTCACTTTGGTACATTTTATGACGTTGCTCATTTATAGCAAGCGCTTACAC
>WJKT01000105.1 GCA_014728955.1 Candidatus Peregrinibacteria bacterium | reverse complement strand
CTTCGTTTTTGCAATCAAGTAATCGAAGAGGGTTTTTTTCCAGTCTTTCTTTACAGTGCGGACAGAGCGAGCGTTCTTTTCCGTAGTAATAATCTTTAAGTGCCTGAATATATTTTTGCCGATCATCAAGTGATCCGATTGTATTTATTTGTATATCGAATAACTTTTCGATACCCAGATCTTCATTAATTTTATTGGCAATAAAAATGACTTGCGCATCCAGTGCGGCATCCAGTTCGCCAATAATTTCGTAGCCGAATTGCCAAAATTGTCGATATCGACCTCGTTGTGGTCGGTCATACCGGAAATGAGGCTCAATGTAATACAACTCCACCGGTTGTGGCAATTGTTTCATTCCATGCTGAATGTAGGCACGTACAACACCGGCAGTACCTTCCGGTTTAAGAGTAAGGCTGCGATTTTTCTTGTCGTTAAAGGTGTACATTTCCTTTTCAACAATATCTGTTGCATCACCTATACTGCGGGCAAACACGTCGGTATACTCGAACACAGGTGTTGAAATACGTTTAAACCCGGCTTGTCGCAATCGATGACGTACGACTTTCTTAATATAGGTGTAATACTCATGATCATTAGGAAGAATGTCATGAACACCTTTTGGAGTTTGAAACGTTTTTGGTTTAGAGTCTTTCGAGGCTTTGTCGTTTTTTTCGTTGGCCATAGTGAAAATTAGTGCGTTAGAGTATATAATATACCTTTTATTTATTTAATCAAGTTTTCGGCATCTTTTTGTTTCCGTTTTTAATAAAGGAACGATACATCATTTGTATTCCGTGTTTGGAGGCGTGCCCCAATCCTATAAGAATAAAGATGAGATCTCGTATACGAATAATGAGAACAAAAACAAAGACATTAATTGA
The DNA here is from genome assembly GCA_014728955.1 of Candidatus Peregrinibacteria bacterium. GTDB lineage: Bacteria > Patescibacteriota > Gracilibacteria > UBA1369 > PNNO01 > PNNO01. The sequence goes on along the minus strand of WJKT01000105.1, from coordinate 8,506 downwards.
TACGCCGAGAATGGCGAAAATGCCGGCATGACTTCCTTCAAGCATGCCTAATGCTCCGGGAACGGGGATCATATATGAAATGCCAGGGAGCGTGGCGCTGAGAAAAGATTGCAAGAAGGTTAACTTAACTCCCAGAAAACGGGCTATTAAGTAGTGTTCAAAAACCATAAAGAAAACCATGCAAAAAGATAAAAACATCAAGAAGATAAAGCGCGGAATGTTTTGCGTATAAAAGTGAGCCATCTGTTTTTCAATATGGAGAATGGATTTCTCACATTTTTTTATCCATTTTATTTTATTGAGTTTACAAAAATTCAATATCGAACTAAAAAAACCGATATTCTTAATTGTTGCATAATAAAACCAAAAAATAAGACCACCGAATAGAACAATAAACCCAAGGAGCATTAATTCGGCTTTTCCGCTAAACAAAGACCCCTGGAACAATGACACGACAACACCTGAAAAAATAAATAATATAAGCGCTGTATATTCAAAAATTTTATCAATAACCGTCGATGAAATAGCAGTTCTTGTGGCAACGCCCTCTTCTTGAAGAAAGAAGATTCGCACCGGTTCACCTCCTGTTGTAGCCGAAGGAGTGAGGTAGCTAACGGCATAAGCAGACATTCTGTGTAAAAAGAGACGATAAAAAGGAACTTTTTTCTTTTTATTATGTTGCTTGATAATAACGCCCCAGCGATAGGTGAACAGGGCAAAATTAAGTAATGAAAGTACTAAGAAGATAATAAAATGCAAGAGTGAAAATTCCGCTAGTGTTGTTCCAATTTCCTCAAGACCTGTATTAAAGAGAACCGAGAGAAACAGAGAGATGCCGATAATGAGGAACAAGAGGAAGAAGAATGTTCGTTTTACCATAAGTGCTTATTGAAAACCTAGGAAACCCTTTATAGTGTACCGAATTTTTTTAAAAAGTAAAATCCGCATTGGGCATAATGGTGCGCCACGATTCATATCCTTTTGGATTTTTCTGATAAAAAAAGTATCCGCATGAGGCAACCATTGCCGCATTGTCTGTACAATACTGTGTTTTTTTTGGATATCGTAAAGGAATATTATAGGGTTTGAATACGGTTTGGGCATGGTCACGAAGTACGGTGTTTGCCGAAACGCCACCGGCGAGATGAATTTCTTTTGGAGCATGGTGGTCGTATGCTCTAAATAGTGTTTCGATAAGTGTTTCTGCCACGGTTTGTTGAAAGGTTGCTGCCATATCGCGCACAAAGGTGGGATCTAAATCAGCGGGGTCAAAATGTTTTCCATATTTAGATTGCACCTCATATAAAACGGCTGTTTTAAGACCCGAAAAGCTAAAATCAAACGGATTATCCAGTGTTGCTTTTGGTAATAAAAGAGCGTGGTCGTTTCCATGAGCGGCTTCTTTTTGAATAGCCGGACCTCCCGGATAGCCAAGGCCGAGTATTTTGGCAACTTTATCAAATGCTTCGCCTGCTGCATCGTCCCGTGATTGCCCCAATAACGTAAAGGTATGGTGATCTTCCATTAAAATAAGATCATTATGTCCCCCCGACACCGTAAGGACAAGTACGGGAAATTGTATTTTTTCATCTCGATCACACCAATTACCGTATATGTGTGCGAGTATATGATGAACGGGAATGAGCGGTTTGTTTTTAATAAGGGCGAGTGTTGATGCTGTTAAGGCTCCGGTTATAAGGGCGCTAATCAGTCCTGGCCCGGGTACGGCTGCAATAGCGTCAATATCATCCCACTGGCAATGGGCGTCGTGAAGACTTTGTTCAATGGTGGGAATAATCTTCAGAATATGTTCTCGAGCGGCCACTTCCGGCACCACTCCGCCGGTCTTTTTATGAATGTCTATTTGAGAGGCAATAGTATTTGAAAGAACCGTTTTTCCATCTTCAACAATGGCAACAGCAGTTTCGTCACATGATGTTTCTATTCCGAGTATACGCATATAGTTTATAAAAAAGTGCGCTTTGTAGTATAATAAAAAGTAAGATAAAAGGAAAATTATGAAGCCCACATCTATCAGTATTATTGAAAAGCTTCGAAATGCGGGGCACCAAGCGTATTGGGCGGGAGGCTGTGTCCGAGATATTTTGCTCGGTCATGAGCCGAATGATTACGATATTGTAACATCCGCAAAACCTGAAGAAATTGAAGAAATTCTCGAGGTAACAAAACCTGTAGGGAAAGAATTTGGTGTTATTTTGGTTATTAAAGGTGAGCATACGTTTGAAGTTGCGTCATTTAGATCTGATAGTGGATATTCTGACGGGAGAAGACCTGACGCAGTACTCTTTACCAATGCAAAAGAAGATGCCCAGAGGCGTGATTTTACGATCAATGGTATGTTTTATGACCCCTTGAGCGATAAAGTATTTGATTATGTTGGTGGACAAAAAGATTTAGATGCTGAGCTTATAAGGTTTATCGGAAACCCTCATCAGCGTATTTTGGAAGACCACTTGCGTATTTTACGTGCAGTCCGTTTTAAGAATCAGTTTGATTTTCAATATCATCCCGATACGTATAAAGCGCTTAAGAATCATGCTGCTCTTATAGAAAATGTGACAGCCCAGCGAGTGCATTATGAATTAAACAGAATGATCGAAGGTGAAAATCGGGCGCAGGCGTTTGAAGATTTAAGTGAATTGGGGATTTTGGATCACGTTATTCCCGAGCTGGAAGCACTTCATGGTGTGCCCCAGCCTCATGAGTATCATCAGGAAGGTGATGTGTGGGATCACAGTTTAAGGGCGTTACAAGAATGTGATGATCATGCATCGCGTAATGTAAAGTGGGCTGCATTGCTTCATGATGTGGGAAAAGTAGATACATTCTCGTTGAAAGAACGTATACGTTATGACGGGCATGTTTCACGAAGTCGGGAAATTGTTCACGATATTTTTACTCGATTGAAATTTCCCGGTAAAGACAGAAGAAAAGTGGAATGGCTTGTTGAACATCATATGATGATGGTGCCCTTGGTGGAAATGTCTGAAGGGAAGGCAAGAAAATGGTTTTTGAAAGAGGATTTCCTTAATTTAATGCAGGTTTTTGAGGCTGATGCAAAAGGTATTATTCCGCGTGATATGTCGCTTTATGAAAAGATATTGAAACGATACCGGGAAGTGATCAAAGATATGCCGGAAAAGCCCAAACCGTTTATATCTGGGAAAGATGTAATGAAAATTATGCAATTGTCTCCCGGAGAACGTGTGGGTGAGGTTTTGGAAAGAGCATACGAAAAACAATTGGCTCGAGAAATAAAATCGAGGGCCGAAGCCCTCGATTGGTTGCGTTCACAAAAAAAATCGGAATGATATTAAAGTTTATTCAGATTAAGTGAATCATAGAGTTGCTTAATATGTGTCCATAGAGCACCGAATCCGAGAAAGACGGTGAGCAAGGCAACAAGCCCTCCTATAAATGGAACCAGACCGACCACTTCAATAATAAATACTCCTAATGCGGCTATGCCGAATAATTTTGCTTTTGTCATGTTTTTCGGATTAATCAGGAGTCGTCCGATAAATACCCCGGCATATACCTTTGCAAGACACATGGTAATGAGAAATAGTGCTAAAATAATTCCTGCAAATGGCAGGGCAATAACGGTTATGCTTAGCACAACGAATGCTGCAATACTGCACAGTGCTATAACAATGCCCAGGCCAAGGTTTCTCCATGGATGCAGTTGTGCAATATCCGCTGTTTCCGTCAAAGCTGATGGGGCGATCATAACAAGCGCAAAAGCGATAACGAGCAGTGAAAGGTATTGGAAAATTTGAAAGAAAATATGTAATTTTGAAAAGAAATCTTCAATGTTTTTACCTATATCTTTATCTTCAACAATAATTTCATTATATTCGATAAACCCTTCCACCTGATCTTCATTAAGTTCGGCTTTTCGTAACCCCGAATAAACAAGGTTGCCATTGATTTTTGCCGCTTCGGTCAAGGTGATGGTGTCCTGGATTTCAAGTTGTACATCGCCGTAGACTTCGCCGCCAATAACAATCTTACCGCCACCTCCAAGAATATCTTCGTTAACGGTTCCGAGCATGTTGGTAAAACCGCTTCCAATAATAAGTGAGCCTCCAATAAGGCTGTCTGAAGAGATATTGATTTGTCCACCGGTCGCGATAACATCGTCGCCGACATTGCTGTTTACAAAAATCGATCCTCCACCGGCTCGTATATCGTCCGTTACTTCTCCGTTGATAGTTACTTGTCCACCGGCTACAACAAGGTCGCCTTTAACAATGCCGTTTATGGTGAGGGATCCTCCTGCCACAAATAAGTCGCCGTCTATTTCACTGTCGATGGTGACAATGCCACCGGCGGCATAGGCGTCATCGAGAATTGCTTCGGTTGATGACAGTTCCTCTTCGGCAAGGAAGACAACGGCTGAAGTTGTCGGGATGGTAAATACGACAAACAGAGCGCAAACAATAAGCGCTGTTATCATGGTTCGTTTGATCATGTGAAATAAGGTTAAATGATCAGAAATAGTATAGTTACTGTTTGATTAACTGGCAAACGGTTTCAATATGATAGGTTTGAGGAAACATATCGACCGGTTGTACGACTTTTAGGGTATATCCGTGTTTGCAAAGGTGTGAAAGATCACGTGCCAAGGTAGCCGGATTACATGAAACATATATGATTTTTTGTGCTTGAATAGTGAGTAAATGGTTGTATAATTTTTCTCCGAGGCCTGAACGCGGCGGGTCTACAATAACCACTTGTGGATTATCTTGACGATGTTTTATTAACTTAAATGCGTCCCCGGCTTCGTAACGGACATTGGTAATGCCGTTGTTGTCTGCGTTTTCTTGTGCATTTTTAATAGCGTTTGCGTTGATATCAAAGCCAAAGACATATTTCGCTTTATGTGCACAAAAAAGTCCGATAGTACCGGTACCGCAAAAAAGATCATAAACAACATCGTTTTTGTCAATTTCGCTGAGTGTTAAGACATGCTTATATAGTAATTCGGCTTGTTTTGTGTTTGGTTGAAAAAATGCATCGGGAAGTATGTTAAAGGTAAGTTTGTGCGTTTTGTTTACGTTCATTTCCTCGGTTAAATGAGGTTTCCCGTAGAGGGTTTCGGTAATAAAACGAGTTCGGTGTCCTTTTCGCGCTATATGTTGTTTTAAAATAATTGATGTCGGTTTTTTGTTAGTCGTACTGTTGAGAAGATGATGAACGAAATCTTCTTTATGCTTAAATGGCTTGTGTGATGTTGTCAGTATGATCATGCGCTCATTGGTATGTATGCCTTCTCGAATGGTAAGTGTTCGCAGCAGGCCGGCGTTTTCGGTGAAATGATATGCCTGCATCCCTTTTTCTCGAAAAAAGGTAACAAGTGAAGTGAGCAGCGGTCCAATATCTTCATGTTGTAAATAACATTCCCTTAAATCAAAAACATCATAACGGAACCCTTTTGGATGGAGTCCTACATGAAGTGTATCGTCTTTATTCATGCTAAAACTGAATTCCATTTTGTTTCGATAAAACCAGGGAGAATTACATGCGGTTATAGGACGCATGGGCGGATTGGTGAATGCACCCAAATGCGTTAACGCTTCGGCAACATGTTCTTCTTTAAATCGCAATTGGTCGGTATAATCAACATATTGAAAACTACAGCCTCCGCACGTATTAAAATGCGTGCATCGAGGGGTTATTCTTAGTGGTGAGGGGGTGATGAGAGTATCTTTTTTAGCTTCAAGAAACGATGGTTTTATCCTAGTCACGTGGGCATTGACAGTATCACCCGGAACGGTGTTTTCAATAAACACCACTTTGCCGTTGTAATGTCCTATGCCGGCACCTCCAAAAGCGATTTTGGTTATATTGACGGTAATAAGTTCACCTTTCTTTAGCTGCATATGATCGGTTACAATACATGCGCCTATAGTACATGAAAGCTTGATTATGCTCTACCTTAACATTATTCAGGTCGGGAAAACCAAAGAGGTGTATGTGAAAGAGGCTGAAAATGAATATAAAAAACGCCTTGGTCCGTATACAAAAATTACGGTGTATACCGTGTCTGATGATGAAAAGATTATGTCTAGAATTGATCGCGATACGTATGTTATCTCTCTTGTAATCAAGGGGAAACAGCTGTCTTCCACTGCTTTTGCCAATCATTTAAAAAAAATAGGAAGAAAAAAGCATATCACCTTTATTATTGGTGGGCCGCATGGGCTGCCCGAGTCGGTAATACAGTGTAGCGATATGCTACTTTCTTTTTCTCGTATGACGTTTACTCATCAAATGATACGGATGATTTTATTGGAACAGATATATCGTGCCTGCACTATTATTGAAGGGAAAAAATATCATTATTAAAAAAAAGGGAGGGGGACACGCATACGCGGTGTCCGGCCCTCCGAAATAGTCTGTTGATTGTCATGGAATTACGCAAATAGTTTTCGTATTTCCTTTTCAAGTTCGTCTTCTCCAAAGAACAATTCTTGTGCTTCGACAAAGCCGATGAATTCTTCGGTACGCGATGTGCTGTTAAACACATTGAATCGCTGAGTAGGGTTTTTGTGAGTGAGCCGAAGCTCAACTAAAAAAACATTGTTTTTTGCTTCGATTCTTCTGATATCACTCATTCTTAACTTCACATTATTCTTACTCATAAACGTAAACCTCCTTGTGACGATGTCAACGGACCGCTGAAGTAGCGCCGTTGCAACATCATAATTAATATTGACGGGACTACTAAACAGGCGACTAATTATAAAGGTTTCGAGGGGTATGTCAACAGCTTTCCGCTGAATAGTCGCAAAAGCATACAATATCAACAACACTTGACAAAAGGCTAAAGATAGTGCAAAATATCATTCTGTTTTATAAAATAATAGAAGTATGAATACTATACAAAAATTTTTTACATCGCTTGTTGCAATGATTTTAACGCTTTCATCTTTTTCCGTTTCAGCTACAGCGGTAGCTCGTGTTCCATATACATATACAACACCGACAAATCCATATAAATATACGATGCCGACAAATCCATATCGATATAGCACGCCGGATAATCCGTATACATATACAACACCGACAAATCCGTATAAATATACACAGCCGGATAATCCATATCGATATACGACGCCGACAAATCCGTATAAATATACCGATCCAAAAAATCCATTATACAAATATACGATGCCGGGAGGAACGTATACGGATACCGATATGCAGGATGATGTTGCATGTGCACAGCATCCTTTTACTGATATTCAGGGCCATCCCGCTGAATCATATATTGCTGATTTATACTGTATGGGCTTGGTAAACGGCTATATTGACGGGACATTTCGTCCCGAGAGAACGATAAGTCGTGCCGAGTTACTTAAATTATCGATGATGGCTTCGGGTATAGAACCCCATGAAGATGCATATGTGAAAGATGCATATTTTGTCGATCTTGTTGATTGGCATATCCCATGGGTTAATACCGGATTTGAACTGGGAATTGTGGAGGGATATGAAGGTGGTGACGGCTTTACCTATTATTATGCTCCTGATAATCCGGTGAATCGTGCTGAAGGTATTAAGCTTATGCTTGCAACATTTGGTGTCTATCCGGGCGATATTCAGGAGAGTTCTTTTGTTGATGTGCACGGATGGATGATTCCATGGATTGAAGTTGCATATGGACTGGGCATTGTTGATATGAATGTATCACAACGTTTCTATCCTGCAGATTCTCTTACCAGAGGTGATACAGCGCGTTACATTCATCGTTTGATACACATGGCGGACACACAACAACAGACTTGACAAAAATACGTTAATTTGTTTTAATAATATCCTTTTGTTTTGTTACTTTATATAATCATTACACTATGCGTATAACAAAAATAATTACCGGTTTATGTACACTCATGCTTCTTGTTTCAAGCATGTCGATGCCCGTTTATGCATCAACGTCATATGAATACATTCCCGGTTATGGAATGGTTGAAGTTGAAGAAGTTGATCCCTATCCAACTCCGTCGGTCGATAACAGCGGAACCTTTGGACTAAGTGTGGAAGATTTTCGTTTTATGTGCGCTGATACCGGTGGGGAATGGGATGTTGCCGGCGGACGACACGTTTGTTATTGTCCGGGCGGTGAATTCAATTATCCGTTTGGTTGTCCGGAAGTAATCCCGTCAGAACCCGATTATGATGACTATCCTGATGCTGATCATGATTACGATAATGATAATAAGTATGATGAAGATGATTATTATGAATATGAAGGATTTTGGGATATTGGTGGACATCCGTATGAGAGATATATTGAAAAACTTGCACAACGGGGTATTATCAAGGGATATAGTGATGGAAGTTTCAGACCCGATGCTCCCGTGACACGAGCGGAAATGGCAAAAATGGTTTTAATGGCTGCAAATCTTCAGACATTGCCGTGTGATGAAGATAGAAATCGGTTTTTTGCAGATCTTGATAGCTGGCAAGCTCCATGGGT
>WJKT01000104.1 GCA_014728955.1 Candidatus Peregrinibacteria bacterium | reverse complement strand
ATGATAAGCAACAATTTATTGAAGAGCTTTTTGATACAACGCCACAAACACAAACAGAACAAGGCTCTGACGGTGAAAGCGATCAATCGTTTTCAGCATTAGCATGCCTAGATGAAGAATCATCCCTGGACGAAGCTCTTTCCGAATATGAAGAACAAGAAGAAGAAATGCATGGAGAAGACGGCATGGCAAATGACGACCAAGAAGAAGTGCTTAATGCAGAGAATTTCCCAAAAGCCGAAAGCGATCCATGGCCATCTCAGTACCTCTGCCCCGACGGCGCCTTTTACTGCATAGATATTTCGTTCGATTTAAAAGCGGCAAAAGCATACGGCAAAACAGACAATTGCGTTGACTGTCATGTACAAAAAACAAATGAATCACTTGATAAACTATTAAGCAAACCGTTATCAGCAAACAAATTAACCGGAAACATTTTTGAAGTGCCAAAATGCAAATCATCATATAGCAATATACCGGTAAACATGAATATTATTATGCTTGCAGTCACCCCTCCGCGGCAGGCCAATCAAGATAAATATCTACAATTAAATATTGATAAAGAATGGATCAAATTAAAAGAACGTCTGAATCAGTTTTTCTATAATACTGATAATCCGGCCCCCGAAACATCCCTTGAAGACAGAAGTGTAAAAGAATCTCTACAAGCCTCTTCTGAAAATGCAAACCTTAATGAAGTCTCGATTCGAACTACAGATAGAATACAGCGCACACAAGAAAAAGTTACCGAAGACATTGAAACGAAAGAGCAAGAAAATAGAACAGAATTGAATAATACCGAATATCAAATGGTTATTAATGAAATGGAAACTATGAAACAATCATTCAAAACGATTCTAACAAAACTGAAAGAAATGAAAACACCATGTAATGACATAGCCAATAAATCTTACTGCCAATAATATATGAAAAAAATCACCATACGAAATATAGGAACCATAGGAATAATACTTATTATGAGCATAACAACATTGGGCATCGGCTCGGTGAGAGCCCAAGATACAACCATGTCACTCAACACCTCTTGCTTTACCGAATGGGATACCTTTGTTTCATCAACTATTTCCGTCAACGAGTTCCTGGAGTACTGGAAAGATATTTTAGTGCGATACAACCGAAATACCTGTTATTATATGGATATACAACAAATACTTAAGCAAATTGATACAACTCGTTCGGCTCTTCGTAAAGCCATTTTAGCATGTAATGACAAGCAAGCCGGTCCACTTAAAACCCGTTTTTACGAATTACAGCTGGAGCTTGATTACCTTCGTTCATTCGTATCTTTCGCCGATAAAAATGGAAGACTTGTTTCGGAAGAGAAGGTATACAAGCAGTTAAAAGAAAAATATGTTGATACGGGACTTGATTTCACCGAAGAAGCATTCAACGTGTTATTCGATCGCTATAAAACAAAATATATTGGCAATGTATCATCAATATACAAACGGTGCAGCGATGGAAGCATACAACAGCTAATAGACAGGTGGGACAAACTTGTCGAGACGCTCAAATCAATGCAGGCAGATGCAAAAGCGGTTAAAGAAGATTTCGACAGAGCAGTGAACAAGCCACCACAAGGCATGAAAAACTTCATAAAAAATCTTGAGAACGTACGCAGAGAATCACTAGAAGCACAAAAAAATCCCGAAGAAATTTTCAATGAAACAACACAAGAAACAGGAACGGAACCGACTATTGATCAACTCACTGTTTCTATCAATAAAAACGAACAAGAATATCAAAAGAACATGCAACAAGCCTCGCTCACTGCAGAATATGAAGCCTTATATAAACATGGAGGAGATTCTCTTGCCGAGAGCTATGAAAAGGTTTTAACAGAACTCAATACTATTATTAAAGACTCTTACAAGCCGCTTGAAGACCTTAAGCAATGTGCTAAACAGTCGGCGGACAGGCAATGCCAATAACACAAAAAACTCCCGAAGGAATGTTGTGGGGAGTTTTTTGCTAAGGCTTTTCTAGGGCTTGTATTTTAAGAGGTCGTATTGTGTTGTTAACGATGTACCAGTGCGAGTATAGTTCCTTTCAGTTTCGTTTTGATCAGATGATCATGCTGTGGTCTATTGAGCTTCTGGTTAATATCGGTGATGTCTGTTTTGCAATAAGGACATATATCACGATAACTCGACACAGCTTTCCCGCAACTAATACAATTGAATATCATAGTAAAATGTATCACTCTAAAATATAATGATCGCTTTGATTTTCCGGCATAGTTGTTGTTGTTTCTTCTTTTTTTACTTCTTTAGTTATATCTTCTTTCTTTGGGGGTTCATTTTTTTTAGGTTCTTTAGAAGCCATGGATCTTTCTTCGAGGAACCGTTCAACATCTTTTTCTCGTATCCTCCACACTCTTCCCAACTTAATACCTTTAAGTTTCCCTGCTTTTAAGTATTTCAAAACAGTAAAAGGATGCACCTGGAGGATTTTAGAAACCTGCTCTGAGGTAAGTAATTTATCGGGTATCAATTTAACTAAATTTAATTCTGGACAAAATAAATAAATTCTACTTAAATCTTACCACTTTTAGCAAGTTTCTTCAAGTTTTATACAATATGCCTAAATTTCAAAAAGCGTTATTATATATATCACAACTTAAGCAATTTTACAATAGTTTTGGCAAGCTTATTTTAACTTATTTAAATTTTACCCCCTTTTGATTAAACTTTATTTAATTTTATTAAACTTAATTAAACTTTCATTATTTTTACGCTAAAAAAGCAAATCTGGACACTTATGTGTGTTCTTTGT
>WJKT01000103.1 GCA_014728955.1 Candidatus Peregrinibacteria bacterium | reverse complement strand
TCCTTGGCGTGGGGCTCAATCAATATCAAAGTTATTTTGCACGGGAATATAAAACCGTTTTAAACGATGAGTATAACGAGTCGCATTTTCCGCCTCATGCACATAACTTCTTTCTTAGTTTCTGGACAAACACCGGCTTGGCGGGATTTATTGGCATGCTGATTTTAGTCATCGGTATGCTATGGAGACGCGCCCTTCATCCTTCGTTTCCGGCACAATTTGTTATTGTCGGTATTATGACTCACGGGCTTATTGATTCCTTTTATTGGCGACTGGAAATTGCCTATACATTTTGGATAATAATTACATTTGTATATTTATATAAAGATTCGTATTCTATAACAAAGCAATAATCGTACCTATGGATACTATCGCCGTTCTCGATTTTGGTGGCCAATATGCTCACCTTATCGCAAATAGAATACGTAGACTCAACGTATATTCGGAAATTCTCGACAGTGATACGCCAGCCGACCAACTCAAGCACTATAAGGGAATTATTTTATCGGGTGGGCCACAAAGCGTATACGACAAAAACGCTCCACAATGTGATCCGCAACTGTTTTATTTGGGAATACCGGTTTTGGGTATTTGCTACGGATTGCAAATTATGGTGCATAAAAAAGGAGGTAAAGTTTCTTCGGGAAAAATAAAAGAATACGGGCTGGCACGACTAACCGTCCGTAAGCACGAAGGAATTTTTAAAGGACTTGAACCACAAGAAAATGTATGGATGAGTCATGGCGATGAAGTGGAAGAACTTCCCGAAGGCATGGATGTTATGGGTTCAACCGCACACTGTAAAAATGCAGCTATTGCCGATTTGGATAACCATCTGTACGGCGTCCAATTCCATCCCGAAGTAACACATACCGATCATGGTATGCGGCTTCTTGAACATTTTGTTGCCATTACCGGGGCACAAAAACAGTGGAGCATTGAAGCATTTATTGAAGAAGAAAGCCGCACCATTAAAGAAAAGGTTGGAGATAATAAAGTATTTATGTTAATCAGTGGCGGCGTCGATTCAACCGTTGCATATACCCTCATACAAAAAGCTCTCGGGGCGGACAAGACGCACGGACTTTTTGTGGATACCGGCCTTATCAGGCTACACGAGCGTGAAGAAGTTGAACAAGCGTATAAAAAAGCCGGTATAGAAAATGTTCATTTCTATTACGCCGGCGACCGCTTCTTCAAGAATTTACGTGATGTGTATGAACCGGAAGCAAAAAGAAAAATAATCGGCGACACCTTTATAGATGTTCAAAAAGATGCACTGGAAAGCATGGAACTTAATGCTGAAGATTGGCTTTTGGGGCAGGGAACCATTTATCCCGACACCATAGAAACGGGCGGAACAAAACACGCAGACACCATTAAAACGCATCACAATAGAGTGGAGCAGATTCAGAAATTGATTGAAGCGGGCAAGGTTATTGAACCGCTTGCCCAACTATATAAAGATGAAGTTCGAAAGGTCGGCGCAAAACTTGGCATTTCCGACACCATCATTAATCGCCATCCGTTTCCGGGACCGGGGCTTGGCGTTAGATGTCTATGTGCACCACACGATGACTACCCGGAAAATCATGAGAAACTCGAACGTGAAATAAATACATATTTACAAGAAACATACCGTCTCGACGGCCAGATTCTGCCAATAAAAAGCGTTGGCGTTCAGGGTGATGCCAGAACCTACAGGCATCCGTTTTTATTGAAACTGCATAAAGACACAGCTCGTGACTGGGCAACACTGGAGCGCATCTCAACCGATATTACCAACCGCTACAATGCGGTGAATCGCGTACTTTTGTTGCTCCACCCGCGCGGCGTTATGCAGAAAAAAGTTAAACCGGGGTATCTAACGCAGGATAGAATCGCTCTGTTGCAACAAGCGGATTATCGGGTTAACCAGTTTATCCGCTATCACAAAATGTACAATGAAATTTGGCAGTTCCCTACGGTTTTATTGCCGCTAAGTCTTAATGAAGCAAACGGTGAAAGCATTGTACTTCGTCCTATTCAATCTGAAGAAGCAATGACCGCTAATGTTTATCGCATGCGATGGGAATGGGTAGACGAACTTGTCGAAGGATTAAAAACCATCGATGGCATAGATGGCGTATTTTACGACCTCACTAATAAACCTCCCGGAACTATAGAGTGGGAGTAGGCTTTTATATCACCCCATCATTGCAGTCATTATGACACCCGCGACAAGCGGAATAACCACGTTGTCGTCAATTTCCACTTCAAAGCGCTTTATTCCCAAATCGATCGATTCAACCATCATGCTTACCGTACTGGCGATAAGCGCCGGCAAAAATGGGACAAAAAACAGTGCCGCCAATGTTGAACAGACAATTGCCCATGCCGTTCCTTCAATATTTTTTTTGGCATTAAAGGGATTTTGTATACTGCCAAAATGTCTACCCACAACATTGGTCACCGAATCTCCAACAGCCATAATCATAATAGCGGCCATGGCTATATAGCGATCAAATATCAACGTTGCCAATGCGGCCCCTAACACCAAGAAAAAGGAGCCTCTTCCCGGAAATCTGGCAATATGGTGAGGACGTTCAAAAAATTCCAACATATCATGGAACACAGGTATACGAACCTTGCGAGCAATAAGTACCATAATGCCACCGACAATCGTCACCCCAAACAAAATATAACTGGTAAGTAGCTGTAATTTCAATAACACGACAATCGCTCCACCAATACATAAATGAGCAACCTGTCTGCGTAATTCAAATTTATCCGTTATATGAGCATGAAACCATTCAATTAAACGGTAATCTTTTTCTATAAAAAGCACCGAATATGTTGTTACCAGCCCCACAGTTATACCGGCAACAATATCGCTTACACTGTGTACTCCTAAATATATTCGACTAAAAATAATCACCGCGATAAAAAGATACATCAATGGCAGCGTTTTTTTTCCAAACAAATAACGCTGAAACGGGAGAAGAGAACACAAAACCGCAGTATGAATACTCGGGAAGGCATAGCCCGATGCATGAAAAAGTGGTTGCGTATAGGCAAGCACGTAGGGACGAGGAACCTGAAACAACAATTTCAATAAAAAGGCAGCTTCAAGCGCTACCACAACGCTGATCGCCATAAATAACATAAAACGATATTTCTTTTGGATAAGCGCCCGCATACCGATTATGGCAAAGAGAAAAATAACTCCGAAATCAGTGACAAAATACATGAAAGATGTAAGCAATTCGCTATGCATATCACGCAGTATGTCCGCGCACACCGCATCAACAAAAAAGGAAACGATAATAAGGATGTACCCGATAATCGCTATTTTTAGTGCTTTATTTTTTACCATATCGCATCGGTTTTAACCGTATCAATTGATAGGGAAAGCTCCGCATTACCAAATTTCTTGAAGGCATCCGGACAATCGGTTGTAATATAACGACGTGTACCGTCACGAGTCAGTTTTTTTTCAATTTCCGGATGACGCTCCAGATAATCACGCAGACTTTCAGCAACAATGTTCCCCGTATGCAAAACGTGTACACGGCTACCCATATAACGTTTAAAATCTCTATACATGAGTGGGTAATGCGTACACCCTAAAATAAGCATATCGGGATTGGCGGATTTAAGCGGCCGGAGATATTTTTTAAGTATCATTCGCGCTTCGGGTTTATGATGCCATCCTTCTTCAATAAGCGGCACAAGAAGCGGACACGGATGTGAATATGGTTGTATAGATGAATCGATTTTTTGTAACTCAATTTCGTACGCCCGTGACGCAATGGTTCCTGTAGTTCCCACTACACCAATACGTTTTGTTTTTGTATGCTTTGCCGCATATTCAACAACCGGTCTAATAACCCCCAATATTTTTTTATCCGTCACCTGTTTATCACGCAGATATTCCTGCTGCAGCGTCCTGAGAGCCAACGCAGATACCGTATTGCATGCGGTAATAATCATCGTACATCCCTGATCAAAAAGGTAATCGACCGCTTGCCTGCTATAGTGAAGCACTGTTTCCTGAGAACGGGTTCCGTATGGCGTACGTGCATTATCTCCCACATATACGTAATCGTACTCGGGAAGAATATCTATAATAGGTTTTAATACGGTAAGTCCTCCGTAACCGGAGTCGAACAGTCCAATCATACATGCTGGTTATTCGCTACTACTCTAACGGTTTTTGCCTATACAAGACAATAGACAATTATAACCGCATTTAGTATACTGAGGACTGCATAATCATCTGCGCATGAGCACATCGTTAAAAGTCATATCGATCTTCGCGGGAATACTGGTAGGACTTTTGGTTATGGCACAATTCAGAACAAGCACCCCAATAAGCAGCTCTTACCCCCTCGACCAACTGGAAGCGCAAAAAGAGCTTGTTCAGGGGTACATTAACGATGAAACACAATTAAAAAGCAGGATCGTTTCGCTGCGTGAAAAGATTGATGCAACGCTGGAAGATAACAACATTACCAGTCAAACAACCAATTTGGACAGACTCAATGAACTGAAGGAAGAAATCGGATTAACCGAACTGAAAGGTGAAGGATTTTATATAGCACTTGATGATAGTCCAAGCATCGATAGAGAAACTATAGAAGGCGAAGAAGCCGGCATTGTTTATGCGGCCGATATCAGAGATATCGTTAACTTATTAAGAGCCAATAACGTTGAAGGCATAGCCATTAACGATCAACGTATTATTGCAACATCATCAATCACGTCAGTCGGCAACACGGTATTGGTTAACAACTCTCACCTGGCTCCACCATTTACCATTTCAGTTGTTGGCGATTATGAATCGTTTCTTATACGTATGGCTGATCAAGCCGTTCTCCAAGATTTAAAACAACGTGTTAATGAATATGGCATTGTTTTTTCCGTAAAACAAGCACCACATGTTATTTTGCCAATTTATAACGGTCAATTTCGCTTAAAATATATCCAACGAGCTGATGAATCTACTGCATAGAAAAAAAGAACAACCTATAAGTCGCACGCTGTTGCTGCTCATAACAGGGCTCGTGCTTGGTTTTTTGGTAATGACACAAGCAAAATACTTTACCGATTACGTATCGACCGTCGGCCGTGACAGTACGGAAAATATTTTTCGTCGCATTCAAATTTTAAAAACAACCAATGATGAATTGAATGAAGAAATCGCTCTTTTAGAAACACAGCTGGAAGATTTGAATAATCAAGCTCAATCGTTTCAAACCATCGCAAACGATATCAAAAAAAATGAAATTATCGCCGGCGAGACCGATATTTGGGGACCCGGAATAGAATTAGTTATAGATAATGAACTCAATGCCTTGTGGTTTACCGATATAACCAATGAGCTGTTTGCTTCCGGAGCGGAGGCTATCAGTATTAATAATATACGTCTAACCGACACAACCATCGGTTTTGACGAACTGCCAAACGGCCAAATTATGATCAACGGCGTCATCTTGCAAACACCCTATACCATTCACGCAGTCGGCGATAAAGAGTCGCTCAGGCAGGTTTTGGAAAGTCCTTTTGGTATACTACAAAGAATGGAAGCGACCCTGGAAGAATTCTCATATTCGCTCACCGAAAAAGACCGAATCGATATGAAACAGGTTTAAAGATACACTAAAAGCAGCCATAGCGGTTGTAGTCCAAGAACAATAGCCAACAAAACATATACTATTCGTTTGTTATATCGTTCTTTTTTATGACCAACCAATAATTTTTGATGCTCGCGAAGCGGAACCGATGATTCGAGTTGCGCCTCCAATTGACCCACACGATAATTTGCGCCTTCCAGTCTTTGCTGAAACCCTTTGAGGTCACGTTGCACTTCATCATATAAATTTTTGTAGATTCGATTTTCAACTTTGCCGACAAAATCAACATCGGATTCAATGAACACATCAGGCACCTCATGTGTCGCCACCGTTTTGTTTTTCGAAGATTTTTTTCTTACGTTACGATGTCGACGTTTTTTCTTTGCAAACTTTGTCAACTCATCAACATTCAAAAAAATTCTACCGGCAATATTCTTGCTCGAAAGCTTTTTACTTTTAATATATCTGTCTAGTGTACGTGTCGACACTTTCAATTTCTTCGCGGCTTCTTTTCGGCTTACTGTAAAGGGTGCTTTGCCTTTAGTTGACATATTGTTTTCTTGTTATAGTGGCTATGTCGATATTAATATACATAGATTTGCAAGTTTTGGCAAGTGATAGTATGATACCCTCATGAAACAACGAAAACTGACCCCGGAAGAAATAGTGCGAACAAAGAAAAGTGTCGAAGAAATTCGGGAATTACCCCGCACACCCATCGTCACTGTTCTAGATAATATCCGAAGCCTCTACAATGTAGGGGCCATGTTTCGTACGTCAGACGGCGCCATGATTGAAAAAATGTATCTCTGCGGCATGACGGGTATTCCGCCCCGCCGTGAAATACATAAAACCTCGCTGGGCGCGTGTGACATCGTCCCGTGGGAATACCGATCAAGCGCTGCAGATATCGTGCGCGAATTGAAAGAAAAAGGATATCATATTGTTGCACTTGAACTTGCCGATCCACCCGTGCATTATGCACAGGCATCATTTTCGTTTCCGTTGGCACTTGTTGTCGGACACGAAATCAACGGTGTCTCGGACGATGTCATCAAACAAGCCGATGTCTCTATCTCGCTACCGATGCTCGGCAGAGCAAACTCTCTTAATGTTGCCACCGCCTACGGCATTGCAACCTATCATCTTCTTAATTGCTATCAAAACAATGTTTAATCTTGAATTTTATAATGAAACCAAGGAGCCGATCGATGAAACGGTTTTCATCGAATTACTCGATATCATCAATACCGATTACAAAACATTATTACCCGATACTATAGACAAAAGAAAAAAGTATTTGATCTCGTGCACCCTGGTGGATGACGAAATTATGCAAACAATAAACAAACAACATCGCGGTAAAAATAAAACCACCGACGTTATTTCGCTTGGATATCTGGAGCAGAATGATTTCCCGGGAAATAACGTTGCGGGTGAAATTTTCATTTCTCTGCCAACAGCAAAAAAACAAGCTAAACAAGCAGGGCACGACCCCCTTACCGAAGTCCGTTTTCTTTTTGTTCACGGCGTTTTACATATTCTCGGCTATGAACATCAAGAAGAAAAAGATTTTAAAATTATGATGGACCTGACTAATCACATTCTGGCTTTAAAGTAATCAATGGTTTTTTTCAGTCCGTCTGTTAATGCAACACGCGGTTTCCATTCAAGTTTTTTGTGCGCTAGAGCAATATCCGGGTATCGCTTTTTCGGATCATCTTCAGGTAATGCTTCATACGTCATGTGGCTTTTTGATCCTGTTAGCTTAATAATCAATTGTGCCAATTCAAGAATAGACACTTCATGCGGATTACCCAGGTTAACCGGCCCTGCAAACTCATCTTTTTGCATCATTGCGATCATTCCCCGAATCAGATCATCGATATATTGAAAGCTGCGCGTTTGAGAACCGTCACCATATATCGTTATATCTTGTTGTTTCAGTGCCTGCACAATAAAATTGGAAATCACTCTTCCGTCATGCTCATATATATGTGGTCCATACGTATTAAAAATGCGTACAATTTTTATATCGGTTCCGTGCTGCCTTTTATAGTCCATGCATAATGTTTCAGCACAGCGTTTTCCTTCGTCATAACAGGCCCGTGGCCCCAGCGTATTAACATTTCCGTTATACTCTTCTTGTTGCGGACTCTCTAAAGGATCCCCATAAATTTCCGATGTGGAAGCCTGCAAGATACGCGCTTTGTTTTTCTGTGCAAGTTCCAAAACATTAATCATACCAAGCACATTTGTTGTCGTGGTCTGTACCGGATCTTTTTGATAATGAATGGGCGACGCCGGACATGCCAGATTGTAAATATGGTCAACCTCTATATCTAATGGTTTGTTAATATCATGTTCGAGAAACTTGAAATTCGCATGTTTATCAAGCAGGGCAACATTCTCTTGCGTTCCTGTGAGAAAATTATCCACCGCAATAACCGCGTGCCCCTGATCCAGCAAAGCATTACATAAATGAAATCCGATAAATCCGGCTCCTCCGGTTACAAGTATGTTCATAAAGCTTCTTTTTAAGAAACGCCTATGCCACTATACGTTAAGCCCGCTTTCTTGACCAGCTCGGGGCTAAAAATATTGCGTCCGTCTATTAACAAATCTCCTTTCATGCACGCTTTTGCTTTTTCAAAATCAAGATTCCTAAATTCATCCCATTCTGTAAGGAGCACAATGGCATCCGCACCATTCATCGCTTCGTACATATCGGTTGTTTTTTTTGTTTTTGCTACAGGATCATATGTCCGAACAGTCGCTCCTTTTTGCTCTAATTTTTTGATAATTTCTTGAGATGGAGCATCCCGCAGATCATCTGTTTTTGGCTTAAAACTAAGGCCTAAAAGAACAATTATCTTACCGTCCAACTCTCCAAAATGATTATATAATTTTTCGATAACACTATCTTTTTGTTTTTCATTCCTGGCTTCGGCGGCTTTTACTATTCCCAGATGCCTACCCACTTTTTCAGCCTGATTAATCAAGGATTTATTGTCTTTCCCCAGACAACTTCCTCCGTATCCAATGCCCGCCTGAAGGAATCGTGGCCCGATTCGATCGTCCAAACCAATACCCCTTGCGACATTACGAATATTTGCTCCGTTGCCGTCACATAAATCGGCAATTTCATTGATAAACGATATTTTAGTGCTTAAAAATGCATTCGCTGCATACTTGGTAAGCTCGGCAGATGCAATGTCCATACATAAAAGCGGTTTGCCGGTCCGGACAATAGGACTAAAAAGCTGCTCCATTCTTTTTTTTGTATAATCCGATTCCACGCCAACCACAATTCTATCCGGTGTCATGGTATCTTTAACAGCGGCTCCTTGTCTTAAAAACTCCGGATTTGAAGCTACATGACAAGGCAAATACTGCTTGCATTTCATATTTGTTCCTACCGGCACTGTTGATTTCATAACAAAAACAGCATCTTTACGGGCGGTCTTTCCAACCTCTTTCGCTACTTTATAAACATCGGTTAAATCGGTTTGCCCGTCCTCTTTTGTAGGAGTTCCAACGGCACAAATAATAATATCTTTATCGTGCGCATTACTGTTTGTAGAAAAAGACAACCTTTTATCATTCACGTTTCGCTTAACCAACTCTTCCAATCCCGGCTCGTATAAGGGCATCGTACCGCTTTTCAGGTTATCGATTTTTTCTGTATCGTTATCGCTGCAAACAACCTCGTTTCCCATTTCGGCAAAACAAGTTCCGGTGGTCAACCCCACATATCCACAGCCAATGACAAGTATTTTCATGGCTTAATGGTAGTCTCGAAGTGCGATACGAGTCAACCTGTGATACAATAACGCCATGAAAAAAATCATAGGATATATCGTTGCATGTTCTTTTATTGTCGTATTAAACGGGTGTGATAGCCCTGCCGTACCTTCTGCGCACAACGACCACTCGTCCACCATACAAACCTTTTCCGAAGAAACCGGCATCTACATTGTACAAGCGGACTATCCAAAACTCGATTATTCCGAAAAAATTAACAGCATGATTAAAGAAGAAATTGATACAGAAATCGATTTATTTATTGAAGAAGCAAAGTCGTTGGAACTCACGAAGGAAGAAATAGAAGAAAAAAATTACGGAAAAAGCGGATTATGGATAACGTATGAAATCTATCGCATGGATGATATGTATCTCAGCATTGCTTTTGACAGCTCAATTTACAACAGTGGAGCCGCGCATCCTTATTCATACACCTGGGTTTTTAATTATGACGTACAACGCGACAAAGAACTGTTTTTGATTGATATGTTTGTTCCCGATACCATGTTTTGGGAGGCGATTTCATCAGTCGTTGTACCAAAATTAAACAAAAAACTTTATGGGGACACCACGATTGAAGATGAATGGATCGCCGAGGGAGCCGGGCCCGATCCACAACATTTTCACGCATTTACCATTACCGAAGATAGCTTTGTTTTTCACTTTGCGCCGTATGAAGTTGCAGCATATGCGGCAGGTCCGCAACGAATCACCGTTCCTTTTAGCGAACTTGATGCCATTTTAATGCCGGAATGGGCACCAACAAAACGTTGACTCTTTTTATAAAAGTGCTATAGTTCTACACCAGCCCTAACAAGGTGCTATGAAAGAGCATATTAATGGCGATATAGAGTCTCTTCCGGAAACAATCCAACCGATAAAAGATAAGATTTTTTTGGTACTGCATCACTTGTATACCACAGATAATATCGAGCATCCGGAACATCGAAAAAAGTGGGATCGGTACATTGAATGTGCCGAAAATCATCCCGAAGATATTAAATTTTACATTACAAAGATATCACCCCTCGAACAGGAATACACCTTGAAAACAGGCATGGATACAAACGAAGAGACAGGGGAACAAGGCTTTATACTGCCACTCAGATTAAATCAGGCACTGCATCTGCTCTGGGAACTGGATCCGGAAGAATACCGGCTATTGTGCTTATATGCGGGGATTGAACACGTATCGTTTGTTCAAAAACAACTCGATAGCATGTTTTCTAAAGAAACATTGTGCGACAGCGATAAAGCGTTTTGCAGATATTTGAATCGTCGCATTCATGCCGTGCTCAATGCTATTAATACAATCGAATCGCAACCCGATCGAGATTGGCGCAGAATTATCCAGCTTTACTTTGAACAATAAACGAGCATACGCCTCCACCTGTATTTTACAACAGTCTACTGCTATATTATTGTTTGCATAAGTAACCGTAACCTTTTTTTTATGCGATTAGTAAACGTATCGCTTGCGACTATCGTAGCAACCCTTGTATTTGGCATAACACCCGCTACATTCGCAACGCCATCACAAAATATCCCCGATGTATCACCCGATCACCCCTATTATGAAGCGGTTGATTATCTGTTAACACACGATATTATTGACGGCTATAACGATGGAAGTATAAAGCCCGATCAGGAAATTACACGTGCTGAACTCCTCAAAATTTTTGTTGAAGGAGCAATTGGCACACCCGAAACATTTGAGTACAACCGTTGTTTTAATGATGTAGTTATCCTTGAATGGTACACATGTTACGTATGTTACGCCAAAGCCGAAGGCTGGGTGGAAGGATATGAAGACGGCAGCTTTAAACCAGCAGATCCTATAGATAAAGCAGAAACCATTACTATGTTACTCCGTACACAGGAGCTAAATACTCCAGAACCATGGTACATGAACTCGGATCCCTTTGATGATGTGGCAATACAAACGTGGTATGGTCCATCCGTGTCGTATGCAAAGGAAAATGCTCTTATTGATACAACCGAATCATTGTTTCACCCTGAACAATTGATTACCCGCGGCGAAGCGTTTGATATGCTCTATCGCACTATTATATTTAAAGAAGAACGTGCAAAACCTGTTACCTATACAGATGATCGTGTGTCGTTTGTCCATGCGGGGTACTACACGCAGATGATTGACGAAACTATGGATGATGAATTTTCCGATATGATCACCTTATTTACCAACGATGAAAATGATGGTATCGCTTTTATTGACGAAAGCAATGTAGCACTACTCGAAGAAGAAGCCGAGATGTCTCTTGCGGAAACACTGCAAGAAATAGACGGCGTTATGGCTGACGAAATTGAGGTTGCAAGCGGCATTGTCGATTATGTAACCGATTATAATGAATTTTTTGATACGTACGACGAGGAGTCTGGAACCTTTCTCTTTACGGTACATCCGTCATTCGGTGATGGTGAGGCGGTATATGTACTTGCCCATTACTCCAATCAGGAAACCAGGGCGGAGCTAATCGACATGTTTTCAACCATACGTGTCGAGTAGTTGACAAAAACCAACATTACCAGTAAGGTGCTACCTTCTTTTCTCCATTATTTAATGCGCTCACGAATGTCTGAACGAAAGGAACCCAAACCTCTCAGCGAGATGTCTCTCTGCGAACTTATCCAAGAAAAGCAATTTCGAGAAGCGGTACGTTATGCATACGATCGAGATGATCATAAAATGCATCGAAGCCTCGCATTACATGTCGACATTATAAATAGACGTATAAAAGCCCTTTTAAGCGACAAAGAGGAAGACGGAAAAGACTAAAAAATGTTGACAAAACGCCTTTAGCACTCTATTATAGAGAGTGCTAATTTTGTTATATATAACGAGTACATATTATGCAACTAGGAAATAATTTTACCGTTAAAACGCAGGAGCTTATCAATAGTGCGGCAAAAGAAGCAGCTTCCCGTAATCATCAACAAATTACCGAGCTGCACGTGGCACATGAAATGTTTAATCAAGAAGGCACCCTGATTAACCCGTTATGCAAACGGCTTGATATCTCGACCGCATCGATTCAACAGGCTCTGCAAAAAAAACTCACCGATCTCCCAACCGTAACAGGAGCCGGGCAGGTGGTTTCAAATTCTCTGAGAACCATTCTTACCGAGGCTTCAAAAAAAGCGCAAAAACTCGGCGATCAATATATTTCTGTTGAGCATATTCTAATTGCCATGACAGACACCAAAAATGATGTCGGTCCTCTTCTCAACAAGTACGGCCTGGATACTAAAACGATACAACCTATAATCGACGATCTGCGCGGTTCGGAAAACATTACCGACGACAACCCTGAAAGCAAATTTCAGGCTCTTGAAAAATATTGCCAAAACTATACCGATCTTGCAAAAAAAGGAAAATTGGATCCCGTTATTGGCAGAAATGAAGAAATTCGTCGTTTAATGCAAATTTTAGCACGACGTACGAAAAACAATCCCGTACTTATTGGAGAACCGGGGACAGGGAAAACTGCTATTGCCGAAGGGCTTGCCAATAGAATTGTTAACGGCGATGTCCCTGAAAGTCTTAAAAATAAACAACTCCTGGCTCTTGATCTTGGAGCATTAATCGCGGGAACAAAATTCCGTGGAGAATTCGAAGAACGTTTTAAGGCAGTTCTTAAACAAATCAAAAAACAAGAAGGAAATGTGATTTTATTTATTGATGAACTTCATACTATCGTTGGTGCCGGTGCGGCCGAAGGGCAAATGGACGCATCTAATATGATAAAACCCGCTCTAGCCAGAGGGGAGATTCATACAATCGGCGCAACCACTCTTAAAGAGTATCAAAAATATATAGAAAAAGACGCGGCACTTGAAAGACGATTTCAACCTATCTATGTAGACGAGCCGTCTGTTGAAGAAACAATCGCCATTCTTCGAGGTATTAAAGAAAAATATGAACTGTTCCACGGCGTAAGAATCCTTGATGAAGCAATTGTTGCCGCGGCGACATTATCAAACCGCTACATAACCGATCGCTTTCTCCCTGATAAGGCGGTTGATCTCATTGATGAAGCAACCGCTGTTCTTAAAATTGACCTGGAAAGCTCCCCCGGTGAAATTGACGAATTACAACGGGAAGTTATGCAACTTGAAATTGAAAAAGAAGCGTTAAAAAAGGAAAAATCAGCACAAGAGAAATTGGCGGAAGTTGAAAAAAATATCGCGGAAAAAAAAGAGAAGCTCGATGCATTAAAAATGGTATGGCAAAACGAAAAAAGTATCATTGATGAAATACATGACATTAAAGAGGAAATCGATCAATTGAATATTCGTGTTCAAAAGCTTGAACGCGAATCTAAATTCGATAAAGTAGCCGAACTTATGTACGGTACGATTCCCGAAAAAAATAAACGCCTGAAAACACTCGAAAAAAAATTGAAAAAAATACAAGGCGACAGCCGCATGTTAAAAGAAGAGGTAAGTGCGGAAGATGTTGCCAGCATTGTTTCAAAGTGGACCGGTATTCCGGTTAACAAAC
This sequence comes from Candidatus Peregrinibacteria bacterium, assembly GCA_014728955.1. Classification (GTDB taxonomy): domain Bacteria; phylum Patescibacteriota; class Gracilibacteria; order UBA1369; family PNNO01; genus PNNO01. The sequence continues at coordinate 81 of WJKT01000103.1, read as the reverse complement.
TAAATGAATCGGAAAGCAAAAAGCTGCTTGATTTGGAGAAAGAGCTAGAAAAAAGAGTGGTTGGGCAGGATCGTGCGGTAC
>WJKT01000102.1 GCA_014728955.1 Candidatus Peregrinibacteria bacterium | reverse complement strand
TTTATGACAACAGCAAGGCGTCATTATTTACAAAAATTAATGATTTTTTAATAGATCACAGCCGCGTAAGCTTAAAAGAAAAGGCATATTTCTTTCATCTTATGGCAGTGATGATTGATGCCGGTATTCCTATGTTGCAGACATTGGGTGTGCTTGCGAACAAGACGGAGAATCAACGGTTTGCTCGTATTTTAAATACACTTGAGTATTCCACTTCGAGTGGGAAGTCTCTGTCTGATTCTATGGCGCGCTTTCCGGATGTCTTTACCGATGCCGAAATTGGCGTGATTAAAGCCGGAGAAGCAGCGGGAAATCTTAATAAAATGCTGTTTCGGTTATCCGAACAAACGGAAAAAAGTCATGCATTGCAGATTAAATTACTTACGGCAGCTACTTATCCGGTTATCGTTTTACTTGTTTTAATCGGGATCGCCGCGGCCATGATGGTCTGGATTGTTCCGACATTGATAAATTTATTAAAAGAAGGGGGACTAAGTGAAAGTCAATTTCCAACGGCAACCAAAGTGCTTATTGGCATAAGTGCTTTTATCTCGGGATACTGGTGGCTTGTTATTATTGGCATTATTGTTATTTATTCGTTGTATAAAGTATATCGAGGAACCGAAGTGGGGCAATTTCAAAGTGATTATTTTAAGTTGAAAGTTCCTATTGTGGGGACATTAATGAGAAAAGTATTGGTTCTTCGGTTTGTCAGTTTGCTGGGGATTTTGATCGAAGCGGGATTGCCCGTATTAAAGACTTTGCAGATTATCGGCAGTTCCGTGAACAGCGCTCCGTATCGTGTGAAAATATGGGAAGTGATTAAAAAAGTGCAATCCGGAGAAAAGATTTCTGCGAATCTTGAAGATGCGCCGTTTCTGTTCCCGGAAACGGTTACCCAAATGCTTAATATTGCGGAAGGGTCGGCATCGATCGGATCTATTTCTCAAAAAATTGCCGATCATTATGATCGGGAAATAGATCATTCGCTTAAACGACTAACCTCACTTTTTGAACCGCTCATGATTTTATTTGTCGGTATTGTTGTTGCCTTGCTTGCGCTTGCAATTTTGATGCCGATATTTGATTTAACCAAACTGGTGTAATGAAACAAGGTCTGTCAAAAAAAAAAGGGTTTACCTTAGTTGAAATTTTGATTGTACTTGGGGTTATCAGCATGGTTGTCTTACTTGGTGTTTCAAGTTATGGCGTTGCGAGAAAAAAAGTGAAACTTGATATTGCGGCCAATTCTCTTCATTCAAGTATTGTGGAAGCTCGTGAAAAAACGCGGGCGGGATATTATGATAGCGGTAGTGGTACTGTTACTGGTGCTTCTTCTCTTTGTTTTGGTTTTAGTTTAACCGAGGGGGGATTTATACAGTCACTGTATACACCGTATGACCGATTGGCTGCAAAAGGTTCTCGGTGTCCGTTGAATGATGCGCTTCCTGTTACTAAGCAAATAAACAGAGAAAGTGATATTGTTATCAAAAATATTCAACTATACGGCAATGAGGTTTCAGACAGCATAACGCTCTTTTTTGCTCCGCCGGATGCGCGGATCGAAGTTGAAGAGCCATTAATCACCACCGACGAAGCCAAGATGACGGTTGTCATCGGGTACGAAGATTCCGACAGCGATCTTGATAAACGCCAAGTGATATTTGATTTGCTTACCGGTAACGTAAACACACAAACCTATACGAACAATGATACAAATTAATAAAAAACAAAAAGGATTTTCGATTCCGGAGGTAATTGTGGCTATTTCAATTGTTGTATTGATTATTATGACAGCAACCAATCTTCTTGTTTCTTCAATGCGTGCGAACAGAAATAATGTAAATAGAATTATTGCTTATAATCTTGCACAAGAAGCGCTTGAAGGTGTCCGGAATATTAGGGATGGCAACTGGCTCCAAAATCAATATTGGAGAGGGAACGGGGATTATGCGTTTTTCGGAGAACCTTTTGTTGGTGATGGTAATTATATTATTCAAAAAAAACATGCACTTTTTTCAAAAGGGCAATGTGGTCAAGGTGCTGATTTTGTTAATGACGTTGATACCGTTACTGCGGCTTCACCGTGGGAACTTGCTCTTTACAATGATGAAAAAAGCAAGCTCTATATCAGAGAATCTGATTATACAGAATATACACACGAACCAGTTAATAATTTTAGTGGTTTTAAAAGGTGGGTTGAAATTGAGACCGTTCCGTATGAAGGAGGTTTGGAGGAAGATACCTATAAGTTGAAATTAAACGTTACCGCTGTGGTGGAATGGGAAGAAAGAAGTAGAGAACAACAACTTCGTATACCAATGATTTTAACCGATTGGAAATCGGGAACTATGTAATTACACTATGGAAAAAACAAAGCAGACACAAAAAGGTTTTACGTTAATAGAAGTACTTGTTGCAATTGCTATTTTTATGATTTTTATTACTTCAATCAGTAGTGCATATCTTGATATTGCCAGATCGCAACGGGAAGCTAACGTTGTGCGTGCAATGTATTCCGAAGTTCGTTATATATTTGATTTAATCGGGCAAGAAGCCCGAGCAAAGACGATTGATTACGGATGTACGGGATCGTTGGATTTGGCGGGTGATATCCAAGGAGATGGTTTTGCAAGAACTCCACAAGAAACTTCTTCCGGATGTCTTGCATTAAAAGGAGTGTCTTCAGAAAATTATCTTGCCTTGGTTAATCATGAAGGAACAGAAAGGACAATTTTTTTACTTGAAGACGATACGCAGGATGAAACCAAAAAACTTTTTTATTTACGGGAAGAAAAAGAAGCGTTCGAACGTGGATGGATTGCGGCTCCCGGCTTTGACGGGTTTACCGAAATAACTTTAAAAAGTATACAACTTGATAATTTTATGTTTGAAATTGCGCCGTTAGCGGATCCTTTTGATATAGATAATATAGGATGCGGTCCCGTACAATTTCAACCTTCCGTTAGTCTGTATGCTTCGGTGAGTGGTCGTGGGGAGCAGGCGAAAAACTTTAGTATGGATTTACAAACAACTGTTTCTTCACGTGTTTATAATCATCAAACAAATTTATAACCTATGAAAGCAAGCAAAACACAAAAAGGCAGTGCTCTTATAATCGCACTTTTAATCATGGGAATTCTCATGACGCTTGCTCTTGGACTTAGTAATTTGGTTATACGTGAGGTTCGCATTACAAGTGACATTATTAATGCGGGAAAAGCTTCTTATGCGGCTGAATCTGGGGTGGAAAGCGCACTTCTTGATTTACATCAAAATCTTCCCGGTTACGAAACACAGCAGGATGGAATGTATAAGGGTAGCCAAGGAGAAACAGATCTTGAAGAAGATTTAACTTTTGAATATTCAATTGAGAATAAAACACATACGTACCCTTTTGTTGATACGGAAATAGTTAGCAAGGAAATTGCCCAGGATTCGCCGAAAAAATATCAATATAACAAGCTTGGATTGAGTGATAGTGTAAGCATTCCCTTATTTACTGTACAAGAAGATGGTCGTGTGGAAAAAATTACCAATTTCAGAGTTGAATTTTTTATAGATGCAGAAATAAAGTCGCAGTATAGACATAGTGATGAAAGCGGCATTGTTGTTGATATGCTTCGCTGGAAAATTACCGGCATCAGCGAAAACCCACCGGGGGATAAGACTTTTTATACAGAGTCAATAGGTGATTATATGCCTGTTTTTGAAGGAAGTACTTCAGCAATGCCCACTTGTCTGGGGACGGGGGACAGTGATAGTGATTTTACCGATCCGGAAAGTGATATTTTCTATCCGGCTAATTGTAATAATTTTATTTGGAAATGGGCACGTGAATCATATGTTCTTGAATGGGATGCGCAGGCGGAGTCATATACAACACAATCAAAAGTGTGGGATCCGAATAATAATCAAACAGATCCCTATACAATTAAAAGCTTTTTAAGTGGTCATCAAACAAATTATTTAACTCTTACAAACATTTTTAATCCCGAAGTATTACAAGAAAAACCGGGTATAACAAAAGAAGAACAAGCAACAATTTATTACAGAATTATTGTTCCCGATCAGCAGATTATTCGCGAATTTGCCAAAATAACATCCGTTGGTTCGTACGGAAAATTACGAAAACAGCTGGAAGCTCTTATTAGGCCAGACAGCTTTTTGCCGGTATTTAATTTCTCACTTTATCGAACTGATACAGCGGATGATAAGGAAACTACGACAGGATTTGCGTCTACTGAAGAATAACTCTCTTTGAATCTTTTCAAATAAAGGCTAAAATACTATCTGAATATTAATCAATTATTATGGAACGTTTTTATGTAACGACGGCGATTCCTTATGCCAATTCCGCACCACATATAGGATTTGCAATGGAAGCGGTTCAGGCTGATGCCCTTGCCCGATATCATCGTATTATAGGTGATGATGTGTATTTTTTAACGGGGACTGACGAGCATGGTATGAAAATTGCTGATACCGCCGAAGAACGCGGTATATCACCACAGGAGCATGTTGATATGATGGCGCAATTAAATATTGAATTAAAAGAATACCTTAATTTAACATATGATGATTTTATTCGTACAACGTCTGATCGTCATAAAGCGGGTGCAAAGAAATTGTGGCGTGTGCTTTTCGAAAACGGCGATATTTACAAAGACAGTTATGAAGGATTTTATTGTAGCGGATGTGAATCGTATATAACCGAAAAAGAATTGATTGATGGGAAATGTCCCGTTCATAAAAAAGAAGCTCATCGGTTTTCCGAAGAGAATTACTTTTTCAGACTTTCAAAATATTCAAAGCGTATAGAAAAACTTATTGAAACCGATGAATTAAAAATTGTTCCTGAATCACGAAAAAAAGAATTTCTCAATGTGGTGAAAGAAGGCTTGAATGATGTTAGTTTTTCACGGCCTAAAGAAGCTTTGCAGTGGGGAATTGAGGTTCCGAACGATCCGACACAAACGATGTATGTTTGGTGTGATGCTCTTTCAAATTATATTACGGCATTGGGGTATGAAAAAAACGGAGTGAGTTTTGAAAAATATTGGCCGGCGGATGTACATGTGATCGGGAAAGATATTCTTCGTTTTCATGCCGGTATTTGGATTGGTATGTTGCTTTCCGCGGGTCTTAAAATTCCAAAATCTATTTATGTACATGGTTTTATAACCTCCGGAGGTCACAAAATGAGTAAGTCGTTGGAAAATGTTGTGGCACCGGTGGATATTTCTGAACAGTATGGGAGAGAGCCATTACGATATTATTTGCTTCGTGAAATTCCCACAACCGATGACGGAGATTTTACCGTAGAACGTTTTATCGATGTTTATAATAGTGAGTTGGCAAACAATTTGGGGAATTTGGTTAATCGTGTTTTTTCCATGACAAAACGATATTGTGACGGTGTTATTCCTGAAAAACCAAAGGATGTCGAGCATTTTACACAAAAATATGCGGCTATGTGGCAACGATATCATCAGGCGGTTGAAGCATTTAATTTAAAAAAAGCCATTGAAGAAATAATGGCACATGTTGATGATGCAAATAAATATATCGAAGATGAAAAACCGTGGGTCGTTGCAAAAGAGGATAAGGAGAAAGTGTGTGTTATTTTGTATAATTTGCTTGAAATGCTGCGGCATATTGCCGGGGCATTTTATCCGTTTATTCCCGAAGCTTCGGAAAAAATTCTCAACGGTTTGGGTGTTTCTATAGAGGACGAAAATCCCGCTCAAATGCAGTTGTGGGGTGAATTAAAATCGGGAGAAACGCTTACGAATGTTGGAAAATTATTTCCCCGGATAGAAGAGGAGGATCGTTAAAGGCCGATAATAATATTAAGCACCCATCTGATAATAAAGTAGGAGAATATAATAACGAGCATTCCAATAATGCCGTAAAGAAGGGTGTTTTTAGCGAACTCAAGCTGTTGTTGGTTTCCGCGTGAGGTGATGTACATAATGCCTCCTACACCAATAACAATAACTGCAATACCACCTGAAAGCATTAAAATAGCTCCTCCGATAATTTGTAAAAACGCATTAATCGGTTCGTCTTCAAATCCGCGACACAGTTTTGCTTCTTCGTCCCATGTCCCGTTTTTTTTCTCACATTCTTCTTTTGTTCCCGGTCCTGTAGCGGGTATGTCGGGAGAGTTTATTGGTTTTAAACTCGGATCAATACCTTGCTGAGCAGTAGCTATCGGCATGGCACCGAGGCCAATAATGAATACGATCGATATGGTAAGTAATTTTTTTATCATATGTAAGGATTGAAAAAGTCCAATTGTGTAACGCCGGTCACGATTGCCAATGCGGTTGCGCATACGGCCATAGCAATAATAGTATACATAAGAATGCTTTTTGCTTTCCCCAGCTGTTCATCGTTTCCTTGTGAAATAATCATAAATATGCCGGCAACAAGAAAAGCGATAAATGCTAATATGTTGGCAATAACCAGTGCGTAATACGTGATTTGTCCCAGAACCAATCCGGGGTCGGCATCCGGTAACGACGCTATATAATCGGTTGTTGTTGCTTCATCGGTGCCTTCTGTTTCAAATGTGTAAATAAGGTTATCTATGTTGGGTGTGTTTGTTTTAATGCTTGTTGTTTCATTACTGTTTCCATTATCTGCAAATGTTGTTCCCGTTATGGTGAGCGCCATAATCAGTATAAGTAACCCTTTCTGTATAGTTTTTCGATTCATTATTTTATTTGTGTTACTTGAAATCCGGTAAAGAATATAATTTGTACAATGGCAAATGCCAAAAGGCTTAACACAAGTCCTACTAAGGCAAACATAATTGTTTTTTTTGCATTACTCAGTTTTTCGTCATTACCATAGGCGGTAAGAAATTGTATAGCCCCAAATATAATAAACAGCACCGATAAGGTTATAGCTAAACCGGTAATGGTTCGAGCTATGTTGGGGAGTAAGAGCTCGGTTAAATAAGTGCTTGAGTCTTCTAATTTTTGTTCCGAGCTGGGGCCCGGCAAGGTGTCTATTTGTGGTATTGACGGGGCAACGGTTGTTGCTTTTTCGCTTGTTTCATTAGTACTTCCATTCCCGTTGTCGGCTAAGGCACATGGGATTACACATGCTTGCAATACTACGAAGCAGATAAGAAAGATTCCCGCTATTTTCTTACTTTTTTTATACAAAGAATGTTGGATTAATAGTGTATAAAATCAAGCCGGAAAGAAATAAAATAACCAACCCGATAAGCGATTGCATAATTCTGTTTTTATAATTGTCTATTTTCCCTGAATCTCCTCCCGCTGCGGAAATGCCTATACCGGAATATACCAGAGTGAACACAGCAATAATGCCGATTGTTCCTGCAGCCCAGAGATAAATCATTCGCACATAGCTATAAATAAGATCCCCACCTGACTCGGCTTTTAGCACCTGTACTCGTTGGCATGTAACGTCATCTCCAAGGTCTCCACCACCTTCACAGGTTTCTTTGTATTCGCATTTATTGGTCATGTTTGCTTTATCGTTATCAAGTTTTGTACATACTCGAAAACAATATTTCGCTTTCGGGCCTCCCAAAGGTTCTTCTAAAATAACATATAGTCCGCTGCTTTGATTTTCTTGCAAATTTGAACATTGAATATCCTGGACATCACTGCTATTTCCCGTATCTTGTGCATACACGTACGGCATACCGATGACCATAATTATTAACGCGCTGATTAGGGCGATGCCTTTTCGTAACATATTAGGTGGTAAAAAATAATGATTGTACAAAAGTAACGATGATTAATGATCCAAAAGCGACTATGACGCCGAGCAGGGAATATAAAATCATTTGCTTTCCTTTTGTTTGTAATTGAGAATTACCATGAGAAGCCATTAGAATAAGACCGCCCGTTATTAGAAAAAGTAATGCAAACGATCCAATAATTTTTGTTAACAGCTCAATAAAGGCAATAGCAAAATAGATAACACCACTTTGTAAATTCACCTTCTCGTCTTTTCCTTCACCCGTAGTGGTTTCGAGGTAGCTTTGCCCTTCTTCTATTTTTAAATATTCCGATACATCGAAGGTATCGAGGTGTTTCGCTTCTTCTTTTTGTGTATCACTTTGTGCAAAAGTCGTCTGCACCGATTGAATAAAACTACCGGTGGTAACCATTATACTGACAAGTAGAATTGTACTCATGACTTTTTTAAACATCTATTTCAGGTGGTAAATAAGTAAGTGCTTCTTGCTCATCAACAAGATCAGCCTGAATCAAATCGGTGAGTGATTTTTTCATCGATTGCATTCCTTCTTGTGTGCTTGTTTCGATGACAGAATCAATTTGATGAGTGTTTCCTTTTCGAATCATATTTGCAACTGCGTGATTATTGAAAAGGATTTCGTATGCACCAACTCTTCCTTTACCGTCCTTTGTTTTAAGTAGATTTTGCCAAATAATGGCTTGAAGCGCCTCGGCAAGTTGTGTTCGTATTTGATTTTGTTGTTCGTGCGGGAAGGCGTCAATGATACGGTCGATAGATTTTGCTGCGCCGCTTGTATGTAATGTTGCAAAGACCAAATGGCCCGTTTCGGCAGCGGTAATAGCTAATGAAATCGTTTCCAGATCACGCATTTCTCCGATTAAAATAACATCCGGATCTTCACGAAGGGAGGCTTTTAATGCTCGTTGAAAGCTCAATGTATGTGTTCCCACTTCACGTTGATCAACAACGGATTTTTTATTGTCATGTATAAACTCAATAGGATCTTCAACGGTTATGATATGTTTTGACATATTCATATTTATCTCATTTACCAGTGCGGCAAGTGTTGTTGACTTACCGGAACTTGTAGGACCGGTGACAATAACCAATCCGTTTTTAAATTTTGGTATTTTTTTAAGTTGCTCGGGAAGATTAAGCTCTTCCATAGTGTAGGTCTGATTGGGGATAACTCTGAATATCGCACCAATACCTTTGCGCTGAACAAACATATTTACCCTAAAGCGAGCAATTGATTCAATATCAATTGAAAAATCAAGGTCGAGCGATTTTTGAAATTTCTTTTTTTGCTGTTCGTTCATTATCTCAAGCAAATAATCCTCCGCCATTTTTTTTGAAAGCGGTTCATGTTCTTTAATTTGAATAAGATCCCCGTTTATACGTAAAATGGGCCTGGAACCGGTCGTGATATAGATGTCCGATGCCTTATATTGAATGGCTGTTCGTAAGATTTTGTCTAGTTTTAGGGGCATTTTTGTGTTTTTTTATAAAGCTCATTTAATCATACTATTATAGCATAATAATATGGCTTTATCAATGAAAATAGGGCTTATGAAAGGGAATTTTCTTTTATTTCTTTAATAAGGTCGAGTGCTTCCTGCTGGGTTTCTACTCGAACCAGCTTGCTGCGATACGTTGAAGCATTTGGAAATCCCTTAAAATAGAGCGCAAGATGCTTTCTCATTTCCAACATACCTCGCCGTTCTCCTTTCGTTTCAACGCTGAGGGCAATATGTTTTTTTGCAATTTCAAACCAATCGGGAAGTTTTTCTTCAATTTTTTGATTAGGGAAAAATGAATCGTAAATTTCTTTCATAATAAGCGGATTTCCCATAGTAGCCCGTCCAACCATAACGCCATCAAGGTTGCCCAGCTTTTCTTGAGCGTCTAAGGCACTTTTTATATCGCCGTTACCTATAACCGGGATAGAAAGCCTCTTTTTTAGCGCATAAATGGGGTCCCATTGAGCGGTCCCTCCATATCCCTGCTTTGTTGTGCGTCCGTGTACGGTAATGAGTGATGCTCCCGCTGCAGCCAATTTTTCACCAAAAGAAAAGAAATGATCTTCATCGATTGATGAAAATCCCAGGCGTGTTTTTACCGAAACATCAAGTGAAGTATTTTTTACCACATTATGGACTATTTCAGCTGCCAAATCAGGATTTTTTAATAATGCCGAACCATGTTTGGAAGCAATAACTTTTTTTGCCGGACATCCCATATTAATATCGATTGCGGCGGCACCCGCTTCTTCAACATATTTAATTGCTTCAACAAAATGATCCGGTTTTTTGCCGAACAGTTGTACAACAATCGGTTGTTCACGTGGATCGATGGCAATTTTTTTACGTGAAACTTTGCTTTTATAGGTTAATGCATCGGCGCTGGTAAATTCCGTAAAACATACAATATGCGGAGCATATGTTTTAATTAATTGGCGAAATGCCGAATCCGTATACCCTTCCATTGGCGCAAGCGCAACAATAGGGCGTTTTATGCTGGCCCAGGAAAACTTCATGATAGGCAATTTATAAACCGAGAAGATTTAATAACCAATCGAATGCAGGATTAAGCCATCCTTGAAGAAAAGCAAACACAAGTCCCGCAATAGCCCCGAGAAGAATAATAAGAAGAATGATTTTTCCAAGAGGAGAGGAGTGCTTTGCCGGTGCTTTCGGATGATTTGCCTGATCTTTTTTCTCAACAGGATGATCAGCTTCCGTTTTTGACGGCTCTTTGGCTTTCATAATTGATTCAGGTGTTGGCATGGGCGCTTTTTCTTGTTTTATTTTATGCTCTTTGTCTTTTTCTTGTTCAGGAGATTTTTGTTCCGGCATAACCTTTTCCACTTTTTTTGTTGTTTCTTCCGGTTTAACTTGAGGTGGAGGTGTTTTTTCTGAAGAGGGTTTTGGCGGAGTCGGAGTTGGCATATCATTTGATGGTTTTGGGGCTTTGTTTGTGTTCTCCCCAAGACCTTTTTTAGCTTCTTCCAAAAGTTTTTGCACTTCAGCATTGTCTTTTTCAACGGCCAGAATTTCTTCGCATCCTTGTTTTGCTTTCTTGTAATCTTTTTCTTGTAACCATTTTTTTACTTTTTCAACGGCTTCTTGAATGGTAACAACTTCCGCTTGTTTTGGTTTATCCATAAAAGAGATATTAATAAGTTAAAAGCTGGTTAGATCGTCTTCTTCATCGGTTTCATCATCGTCATCTGTTTTCGGTAAGACATTTTCTATCGCTCCCCAGTCACTGTCTTCCAATTCGGGAACAATGAGAGTTATTTTATCTCCCACTTCAGCTCTAAAATAAGTTACGGAAGCAAGAAGTACATTGTAAGCTTTTCCTTGGGTAATAACTTTATATTGACCATCTTCTTGCGTTAAAACGCCGACGACTTTTTTCCGTTCAACCGGCCCTATTTGTTTGTAAATAAATGAGCCGTCGTCTTGGATAGTCAATTTAAGTACATCGCCGGGAACAAGTTTAGATTTGCTGGCGTAATTTGCGGGAACCGGATATGTATTTTTATCCGAACCGAGCATTGATTGGCCATCAAATACTCCTTCAACAATCTTCCCTTCGGGAGAATCCGCTGTTCCAAGGTCTTTTGCAGATTTTTGATATTTTTCTGAAAGATCCGATTTATTTCCTCCAAGTTCCAAAAGAATTTGTTTTGCACTTCGAAGACTTGATTCGGCACTTTCAATCATTTCTTGTAGCAGGGCGATTTTCGAAATTTTTGACATATTTATTTTTGTTATAGTTTTATTATTAACAGTATAGCACAGACGGTGATTTGTGGTCAACGAAGCTGGCTTGATAATGGGCTAAAATGCCTTTTTCTGTTTACGTTTTTCCAAAAAGTTTTGTAATATAGCTCGTCGTGTGATTCCGACATTTGAAAATATCCTAAAGGTAAAGACAACGGTAGCGGCAAGATAAAGGTCAAGACCCAGCTTATCACCCAGGTACGTTATCCCGATTGCCAATATGACGTTAAAAAAGAGTCCTGTTAGAAAAATAATGGCATTGTAATGGTCTTTTGTTACTTCTGCTCGTATTGCCCCAAATAGCGCATCAAGTATGCCGATACTAATAACGGCCGTATATCTGGTTAATTCTATGGGGATGGGGATGTCAACGGCTATGCCGGCTAGAACACCCATCAATATTCCTAATAATGCCCAAATCATATTATAAAAATTATGTATATTACCTCCTTTTAAATATCACACGTTCACCGTTAACGCTAGAGATTCTTAAATCGATGTACGCAAGATTTTCGGTATAAATATTAAGTTTTGGTAGTGCTTCTTTGAGTTTCGAGTATTGTGCTTGCAGTGTAAGGCTGGTATCGAGCCAAATATAAAAGTCGCGTTCTGTTTTCAGATGAACTTCTCTCTCACGTTTCCAATATTCGGCATCCAAAATGTCCATACCGAATATTTCTTCAAAATCATAAATGGCATCCAATGTGTATTCCAGAGTTTCTTGAGGAAGGGCATAATCATACAACTCCAGCGCTTTTTCTGTTTTTACTTTTATGTAGGGAAGATTGGGATTCTCATAATCTTCTTCAACCAAAAGTCCTATTTCATTTACGATAAATTTTTTTTGGGTTTCATCGACAACATTAAAAACATTGGCGATTTCCGGATAATTTTCATAATCCATAACT
>WJKT01000101.1 GCA_014728955.1 Candidatus Peregrinibacteria bacterium | reverse complement strand
CTGCTATACCATACTGAGCTTCCAAATGCATATCATGAGTGCGAATCTGAAATTCTGTTGTTTGTCCTTTGTAGCCGAACACGACAGTATGTAAACTTTGATAGCCGTTAGATTTCGGAACAGCTATATAATCTTTAAATCGTCCCGGTTTTGGTTTGAAAATGGAATGAATAATACCCAATACCAAATAGCATTCTTTAATATCGTTAACAATAATTCGCAGAGCCAGAAGATCTTCCAGTTCATCGGGTTTTTTATTTTTTCGAATCGTTTTTTTGAAAATACTGTAGGGGCTTTTTTCTCTTCCGTATAATTTGAAATTCTTTATGTTTTCTTTTTCAAGCTCTTTGCGGATAACGGTAATGGTTTTTTCAAGAACATTCGCTTGTTTGATTTTTGTTTTTTTAAGGATTTCAACAATTGCTTTGTGATCCTTGGGAAATAAATATTGAAAACAGTATGCTTCGAGGGTCTTTTTTATATGATCAATACCTAGTAAATTAGCGATGGGAACATAAATTTCCAGCGTTTCTTTTGCAATACGAAGTCTCTTTTCCGCCCGGACAAATTCAAGCGTACGCATATTGTGTAGGCGGTCAGCTAATTTAATAAGAATAACACGAGGATCTTTAGCGCTATGAATAAGAAGTTTTTTCAGCGATTCAACTTGACGTTCGGCCATATCATGACGATAGTATACTTTGGATAATTTGGTTATGCCGTCAACTAAAAAAACAACTTTTTCACCAAAGCGTTTTTCGACATCTTCCAGAGTATATGTGGTGTCTTCGGGGACATCGTGGAGTAAAGCGGCAATTAGCGAATCTTCATCGGCATGCAGTTTCGTAAGAGTAAGTACCGCTTCCAGCGGATGAATAATATATGGCGTTTTCCCGTCTTTTCTCATCTGGTCTTTATGTGCCTCGGCAGCAAATTCAAAAGCCTCAATAAATTTTTTTTCATTAAACTGAGGAAGATAGTCCTGGACATTCTTTATTATCTTCTCTAATTTCCTATCGATATTTACTTTTTTATAATTTGCCATATTATGAACAATGAAAAGGCCCGTGGGTTGTTAGATAATGGCATAAAATAAAGCATTGGTCAATGAAAAGAAAGCAAAAAGTGCTGGTGGCGATGTCGGGTGGTGTTGATTCGTCAGTTGCTGCGGCATTGTTAACAAAAAAAGGCTATGAGTGCATCGGTATTTATTTGAATTTTTGGAGCGATCCAACGTCATTTGATAAACATGAGCGCTCATCGTTTCCTAGTAATAAATGTTGTTCGATTGAAACTGCAAATGCGGCTCGGAGAGTTGCCGATATGCTGGGGATGCCTTTTTATACGTTAAACGTTAAGCAGCAATTTAAAAAGGATGTTGTTGATTACTTTATTGATACCTATCGTCAGTGTCGTACTCCCAATCCGTGTGTGGAATGTAATCGGCATATTAAATTTGGTTTTTTGTTAAAACGAATGCGACAACTTGGAGCGGACTATATCGCAACGGGGCATTTTGCGCGCATAAAGAAACGAAAAGGGGGGTATGCCTTGTATATGGGCAAAGATAAGATGAAAGATCAGTCGTATTTTCTCTATACCTTGACGCAGGATCAATTAAAACACATTTTGTTTCCTGTGGGAGGGATGCATAAGAAAAAAGTAAAAAAACTAGCGCATACATTTGGGTTGCACGAAATAAAAAATAAAAAGGAAAGTCAGGGGATTTGTTTTTTCCCGGATAAGAAACATGAAGATTTTTTAAAACGATACTTTCCTGAAGGAACGGTCAAACCGGGGCCGATTAAGACCACATCTGGCGAAACAATAGGTGAACATAACGGTTTGCCGTTTTTTACCGTCGGGCAACGTAAAGGCATAGATATAGGAGGTGTGCACGACCCGTGGTACGTGGTGCGCCTGGATTTTGATAATAACGCTTTAATTGTAGGTAAAAATCATGAGGTATTTCAGGATACGTTTCATGTTAACCAAATAAGTTTTACTGAAAAACCGCTTTCTGACGGGGATCACACGGTGTATGCTCGTATACGATATCGTTTTCCTCCGCAAAAGGCGCATATTGAAAAAAATGGCGATACATTGAAGATTGTTTTTGCTCAGCCGCAGCGTGCTATTACACCGGGTCAGTCAGTTGTTTTTTATGATAAAAAGCGTGTTATTGGCGGAGGCATCATTAATGAAGTGGTATACACGAAAGACTGATTCTGGTATAATTATACGACTAACCATTTATTTTTCGGTCTATGAATAGCGAAGAGGACAATAAGTTGTATACGATTCACATTGATCATGAAAGTAAAAAAGATCCGAACGTGCGCACGGTACTTTCAACCGATAACGATCTTAAACAAGAAAAGGATGATACGAGGCCGACCCTGGGCGATAAAATATGGAGCACCTTACGATTTCTTTCCAGTTCCGCCATTATTTTTATTGTGATCTTTTTTGCTATGAACTGGAATGCATACAGTACGATTATTATGAATAAATTTGGGTTTTTAAAGCCGGCTGCGGAAGAAGAAATAGATGAACAATTTCCAAATGAAGAACAATTGCCGACTATCGATAACCAGCAAGAGCTTATGGATCTGAGCAAGGATCCTGAAGTACAAAAGACACAAATGCCTCCATTGGCGCTTAATGTTGCGCCGCCCGATACGCGTATTATTATTCCTCGAATCAACAAGAATGTTCCCGTTATAACAGTTAGTTCCGAAGCGTTGTTAAATCGTGATTGGGTACGTTTGGAACAGGAAATACAAGAAGCACTGCAAGATGGTGTAGTTCATTATCCAAGTACGGCGTTCCCTGATGAATCCGGTAATACGGTTATTACCGGTCACAGCTCATATTTCCCCTGGGATCCCGGACGATTCAAGGATGTGTTTGCGTTACTGCATGATGTTCAGGTGGGGGATAAAATATATATGTACTACAACCAAAAGCGATATGATTACGAGGTATATGAAACAAAGGTGGTATTACCAAGCCAGGTTGAAGTGTTAACGCAAGACGGTGAAGATAAGCTTACGCTTATAACGTGTACTCCGGTTGGGACAAACTTAAAACGACTGGTCGTTACCGCCAGACCAATATAATACTTTTGCAATCAAGGTTTAAAGATTTTGAAGCTTTTTAAGTAATTCTTCTTCCGTTGAAGATTCCTTGGCTTCGTGTGCTTGTTCTTTTTCTTCTAAGGCTTCACGTTGCTGTTTTGCTTCAAAAGCTTGCCATTCTTGCAAATGCTTTTCGTTTATTTTAGCCAATTCGGCTTCATATTCCTGGTCGAGTTTTGCAAGTTGTTTCTTTTCTGTTACTAAAATATTTTTAAATTTCGCTACTTGATCTTCGGTCATAATAGGTAAAATTTGAAACCAGTATTCTCGTTCTTCATCATCCATTGATTCGGTGTCCAAAATAAGTGGAATTAAATCGGGATGATTATCTCGAACAGCTTTGGGGATATGAAAGTTATCTTCTCTGGATTTCGTTTTTTTCTTTGTTTTTTTTGTTGATGATGGAGTCGCTTTTGTTGCTGCAGCCGCTTTTCCGGAATCATCCGAAGCGGTTCCGAGCAATTCATCTTCCATTGCCAATATGTCATCACCAAGCGCAGCCTGGCTTTCTTCCTCTTGGATTTCCGAGAGATCTATAATGGGATTATTATCGTCTGCCATGAAATAAAATGGTTAATTGTTATATTATACTGAAAAATAAGGTTATATGTCAACTTTGTACGAAGGCTTTTCTCTCTTTTCAATCTTGACCGGTCCTTTGGATTTATTTCCGGGAATATGAAAGGCCATCAGGCACATATTTTTATATTTGGTGGTGGTTTGTTTTTTGCCGCTTGCGTCAATAGTTTCTATGGTTACGGTGTGGTCATCGATTTTTTTAACAAATCCGGCTGTAATGACACCGTTGAGTGAATTGCGAAAAAATACTATATCGTCGGTATAAAATTGTTCCGGCTTTTTGGTGAATCCTTTCATAATTTCTTTTTTCCCTTTTTTAAATTGAAAAGAGTGCATGAGTTGAAACATCAAATGCCTGATATTGAGTTTTTTGTGTGGATGCAATTGTTCTTTGGTTGGTACGGGTATGTTCAAACAGCGATATAAATATGTAACAAGCTGTTCATCTTTTTCCGGCTTGAGTATATCGGTTGTTTTTGTTTCCGGGTTCTCAACTGTCGGGACTTTATATTGTTTTGATTTTTCAGTTATCTTTCGTATGTCTTCGGGGGATTGTGCTGCGAAAATATTGCCGACTTTATCGCTTAAACCATCAAATGTAGCAAGAAAACTGCCGAATGTCTTGAATAATTTTTTCATTAGACTCCCGAAATCACCACCGAGTATTTCTCCCAGTTTACCTTTTGTTTTTTCCTTTACCGCTTCTTTGCCTTGTTCATGTTTTTCTTTTGCAGCTTTGCGTGCCCGGTCTTTCGAATGTTCATGAGTAGCTTTCGGAGTTTTTGGCGGCTCTTGCGACGTTGAAGAAGGTGATTTTCGTTGTGATGATTTTCCCATGAGACTTAAATTATATAAACATCACCGCATTGTTTTTCGATCCGTTCTTTTACGGATCGTATGCGTTGAATCAAATTTTTTATTTGAAAGCTTTCTGTTTCTCCCATGTCGTACAATTTTTTCATTTGCCGAAGATCGTTAAGTAAAGTTACAGCATTTATGTCGGCAATTCCCTGTGATTTTTCGTCTAGTGAAGCGTAGATGTCTTTATTCATAAGAGTGCGAGGTGTGTGCAGCTCTAACGACCCATCTTTTATCATGCGTATTACCGCTTCAAAATACTGTTTATCTGTTGCTTCAATACCGGTCGGATCCAGTTGCGGCTTATTGATCATTTCTTGCACATTCTGATCAACCCCTTCGTTTATGAGGCGTTGGTCAACAAGTTTTTTACTTTCTTCTGAAACTTTAGGTTCGTTCATGAGGCTGATTTAGGTATAATGACTTGTGCAAATATGCTTTTAATAGTCTTTACAGTATAGCAAAAAAATGGATATAAATGAAGCAAAAGAGCGCATTGAAAACTTGCGTAAGGAGATAGCCAAGCGTAATTATGAATATTTTGTGCTTGATCAGTCAAATGTTTCGGAGGCGGTGCGTGACTCGTTAAAGCGTGAATTGATTGAGCTTGAGAATCAATTTCCTTCGCTTATTACAAAAAATTCTCCCACGCAACGGGTGGGGAGCGTCTTATCGGGGAAATTTGATAAAGTTCGCCATATAACACCTAAAAAAAGTTTACAAGATGCCTTTTCGGATGAGGAGGTTCGTGAATGGGCGATGCGAATCGGAAAATTGGTGTCAGGAGAAAAAATCACTTTTATGTGTGAGTTGAAAATTGATGGATTAAATATTTCGGTTCATTATAAAAACGGCGTGTTTCAGCGCGCGCTAACCCGAGGGAATGGTGTGGAGGGAGAAGATGTTTCTCATACTGTTCGGACGATCGAAAGCATACCGCTCACATTAAATGAAAAAGTTGATATAGAGGTGTCCGGGGAAGTATTTTTACCAAAAAAAAGCTTTGATCGTATTAATAAAGAACATGAGCAGAAAGGAGAGGATGGGTTTGCAAATCCTCGTAATGCGGCAGCGGGAACCATTAGACAACTTGATCCGCAAATAGCTGCTTCTCGCAATCTTGATGCATTTTTCTATGAATTGGGTCGTCATTCATTTGAAGATACGCCGGTGACACAATATGAAGTGTTGGAGCGTTTTAAACAGATAGGGCTAAAAATTAATCCGGATCATAAGCAATGTTCTTCAATTGAGGAGGTTATTCGATTTTGCAAAAGTTGGCATGAAAAGAAGGAAACGATGCCATATGAAGTTGATGGTATTGTTATTAAAGTAAACGATAGGAAACAGCAAGAAAAGATGGGCTTCACGGCAAAATATCCTCGAGGAATGATAGCCTATAAGTTCCCGGCGGAACAAGCGATGACCGTGGTTGAAGATATTCAGGTGCAAGTGGGAAGGACCGGAGCGTTAACACCTGTTGCTCATTTAAAACCGGTGTTGGTTGATGGGTCAACCGTTTCACGTGCCACGCTTCATAATGAAGATGAGATTAAGCGTAAGGATGTACGTATAGGAGATAGCGTTATTATTCAAAAAGCGGGAGATATTATTCCCGAGGTAGTTGAGGTGTTAAAAGATATGAGAACCGGAAAAGAGAAAAAATTTCATTTTCCAAAGTATTGTCCCGTATGTGAGCAACCGGTTACCCGTAAAGAAGATGAAGCGGCGTATCGGTGCACCAATAAAGATTGTTTTGCCAAGAAACGACGGCAATTTTATCATTTTGTTTCGAAAGCAGCTTTGAATATAGACGGTCTTGGAAAAAAAGTGATAAATGAATTGGTGGATATCGGTTTGGTGCAAGATCCCGCGGATATTTTTACACTCAAGCAGACGGATTTATTTAATTTACCGCTTTTTAAAGAGAAAAGGGCAAAAAAGGTGTATGAAGCTATTCAGCAAAGCAAACATTGTGAACTTCACCGATTTATATATGGGTTAGGTATTCGTTATGTCGGGGAGAAAGCGAGTAGAGATATAGCCCGATACATTACGCGCCATCTGAAACGTGTTACGGATAAACCGACAATCGATTGGAGTGGTTCACAAAAACAAACGAGTCTTTTTGATGATGAAACAAAGACAACGACGACGATAGAAAGTGCTTTTACGGCACGCGATGTGCTTGCTACTTTAGATGCTCTTGGGAAAGAAGATATACGAAATGTGGAAGGTATTGGAGATACGGTGGCAGACAGCGTTGTTGCATGGTTTGAAAATACGCAAAACCGTAAGTTAATGGAAAAATTTCATACGGTGGGTGTTGCGTTGTATGTACAAAAACGAAAAACGAATCCGGCTATTAAAGGAAAAGGATTTGTTTTAACCGGTACACTTAAAACAATGAGTCGGCAGCATGCCAAATCTTTAATTGTAAAAGCGGGAGGGCATGTTCAT
>WJKT01000100.1 GCA_014728955.1 Candidatus Peregrinibacteria bacterium | reverse complement strand
CTTTCGCACTGTGCAACAGTTCTTCAAAACCGTGCGGTTTTTCTTTATCGGTAGAGCTGTATGCTTTTTCGATAAGAAGTTGCAGGGTGTGCACATGGTTAACGTTACCGAATTGCGCCGGTGTTCCGTTTTCGAAGAAATCGATAATTTCTTGTGCACGTGTTTCACTCATTTCTGAGTTAGGTCGTGGTCGTTCCATCATAATAACATCATTAAGAATTAGCCAGAACAGAATATACTATTTTTTGCAACTATGTTCAATGAACATGAGTGGTCAAAACGGCGAATTATCTGTTAATTTTTTTCGAACAGCGTTACAATGCATGTACGTACCCTACTATTTTGCTATGAAGATTCCCGTTTCTCTTTTTGTTGGTGACAAAACCTTTGTTGAAAAAGGCGATAAAAAGACAAAAACAGGCTATAAGCGTCATTATGAATCGGCGTTTTTTTCGGAGCTTGAAAAGAAAGTGGATTTTGATATCCATCATTTGTATCCGTGGAAAGGGAAAAACTATAGTGTGGTTAGACACCTGGTTAATCATTTTGTACACCCGTTTCTCTTTAGAAAAGAATATAAGCGTAAACGCATTAAGCATATTATGTTTGCGGAAGAATCGTTTATGTTAAATTTTTTTTCAGGTAAAAATGTAATTGTCAGTTGTCTTGATGTCATACCATTGGCTATGCCAAAAGAAACCAGTAGTAAGTTTAAATTGTTTTTAAAATGGGCATATCGTGGTATGAGAAAAGCTGATTATATACTGGCAAATTCGTATTATACAAAAAAAGATATTGTTGAATATCTTGGTATTGATGAACATAAGATTTCGGTTGCGTACCCACCTGTACAGTCGCACTTTACGGTATTGGAAGACCCCCCTTCTTCGTTTTACAGAGCGCACGGACTGGATGAATCGAAGCAGTATGTATTATGTGTCGGTGCTCTGGATTCAAAACGAAAAAATTTAATAACGGCATTGGAAGCCTTTAAAAAAGTGTATTTTAATAATCATGACATTAATCTTTTGCTGGTGGGGTACACCAGTGTTAACGGTTCACTGAGGCGTCTGCGAAAACGCATTAAACGTTTGGGGCTTTCCGGACGAGTACGTATTATTACGAATGTTTCCGATACGGAGTTGGTTGCTTTTTACAATCTTGCCCATATCTTTTTGTTTCCTTCTTTGTATGAAGGATTTGGTTTGCCGCCACTCGAGTCAATGGCCTGTGGTACGCCGGTTGTTGCATCCAATGCAACCAGTATTCCGGAAGCGCTTGGTGAGGCTGCGCTTTTTGTTGATCCACTTGATGTGCAAGGTTTTGCAACTGCGATTGAGCGTTTACTGCTGGATGATCAGTTATATGACAAAATGGTCGCCAGAGGCTTAAAACGTGCAGAGAGATTTAGCTGGAAACGGTATGCAAAAGAAACGTATGCCGTATATCAAAAAGCGTGGAAAAGGAGGAGTTAACAGTATGAGACCATTAACCCCTCGGTATATGATCCGGCGTTCTCTTCGTAAAGGAACGACGGTATCTTTTAATATTGGATTGAGACTTAACCGTGAAAGCGCCGGCAATGCGCTTTGTTGCTTAGGGGGAATCTCAAAAGGCAACCTTATGCTCAATCCAACAATTGAATACTAGCATTTTTTATAAATATGACAAGTATTGTTTTAATTCATGGAACGCTTTGCCGCGATGGCTGATTTGGTTTTTTTCTTTTTCGCTCAGTGCGGCGTATACTTTGTTTTTTCCTTTCGGTTTGAAGCAAGAACTTAATGGGATGCCCGGTTTAAGCGGTGCTTCCATTTGCATGGTAATAATTCCTTCGGTTTGCCCGCGGAACATGGCAACTTCGCCATCGCCGTTTTTAAAGGCCGCGGCGGATACAAATCGTGCGGTACGTTCGTGTTGCGGGATGTCTTTCATTACATTCATAAAATGCTCAATCCACTCTTCATCAGTTGCGTTTGCTCCCGCTCCCCATCGTCTTGTTTTAACGCCCAGCTCTCCTTTAAGAGCATCAACAATAATACCCGAATCTTCGCCGATGGTGGGAATGCCGATGAGTTCGTGGTAGTGCATAGCTTTTAATTCCGCATTTTCTTCAAATGTTGAGCCGTGTTCTTCAAAGGTATCGTCTTGCAAGAGCGTGGAAAAATCATCCAGCTTAAGGTGATACAGCTCCAGCGGTAACGAACCCAGAACTTCTTTGATTTCACCAAACTTACCTATGTTTTGTGTGGCTATCAGTAGTTTTGTAAAATTCATGTGCCTATTTTACCACATCTTTCGTAATAAACTTTTCGTATTTTGAAATGGTCCAGGTCCCGTCGATATTATCGAACAGATACCACTTGGTAATATCGTTTTCTTCAATTTCAACAACCACTTGATTATTTTCAACATAATAAACGCTCACTAAATCCGGTGTATAGGATTTGGTTAATTTTGCCAATTTTTCTTTGCTGAATGCGGGTGACTCTTCAAGGTTTTTATCTTTATAAACGTATACGGGATATGCCGTTAAGGCCGGTTGTTTTACTTGTGTTGCACGTGACTCGTCAATGGCATCAAGTGTTGGCTCTAGCGGCTCCTGAACGTCTTGTATCTCTGTAACGGTATCAGGCGGTATATCCGCTTCAAGCGAATCTAGGGGTTCCGGTGATTCTTGTACAGCAATATTAACTATATTTTCGGTCTGCACGTCTTGCTCTGTGTTCGTGTCCGGCTTTGTTTCTGCTTCCACGTCCGTGTCCATGTCCGGCTCCGGCTCAGGATCTTCCTCCGTTTGCCGAGGTTGGGTTTCTTGCTGTTTCTCGGTCTCTTCATACACGTCTTCATCCTCGTTGGTTTGCAGTATAAATGTTTGTCCGGTGTTGTATTGAATGTCGTCAAATAATGACGATTCTTCTTGCTTATTGTCTTCCTTTGCAACAGGTGTTTCATATGATACAACCGTTGCTTCGGCACGGTCTTTTTTGTTGAGTGATCGATCCTCTTGCTGATTTTCCAATTGTTTTGTCTCCGGCTTTTGCGCCGTTTTTACCAAAGGTCGGTCAAATACATGCTTCTCAACAGCTTCTTCAGTTGCTTGGGGCGCCGGTTCAGATTGTCGCGGGCTAAAATCATCTTTTGGAACAGATGGTTGTAAGGAGCTCATGGCAAAAACAATAACCATAACTGCAACCAGTGATGCGGGGACACCAATAAGTTGTCGTTTCCATGTTGTCCAAAACGATTGTTTTCCGCCCAGAGGTTCAAGGTTTTTGTACGTATCGGCGTCTTTCATTTCGTTTATTTGTTTGCGCAGCATGGCTTTGATGCTTTCTTTTGCGTTGGCATCAATCGGAATGTTTTCCTCTTGCTTCACTTTGAGGAAGAGATCGGTAATGTCACTAAAATAGTGTTTATTCATCAAGTTTTTTTAAGTCATGTTTGGTAGGGAGATATCCTTTTGCTTTTTTAAGTGTTCGAAAGACTTTTACGCCTATGTTCGAGACTGATAAATTCATAATTTCAGCAATTTCTATATTTGATAATCCTTCGAAAAATTTAAGTCGAAGAATTTCACGTTCATCTTCTTTGAGCTTTTCCATCATGGCATTAATATGTTCTTTTGCTATTGTGGCATCGGCTAATTCTTTCTGATCACGTTGTTTATCGGAAACGCCGCGTGCTTCTTCAATGGGAATATAATGCCGCTTATCGGCTTTTCTATACCATTTAATTACATTATTGTGAGCAATTTTATAGAGCCACGAAGAGAACGGATATCCTTGCCAGGTGAAGGATGGAAGGTGTGAAAGCGCATTCATAAAGGTTTGGCTGACAATGTCGTACGCAACATCGGTGTCGCCACCAACACGCCTGTATACATAGCGGTATATTTGATCGTAATATTTTTCATAGAGATCTATGAATTTATCCGGATCTTTTTTTGCCGCTTCGACAAGACGCCGTTCGATTTCTAATTCTGCGCTATTTGGCACAATAAAACATTTTAGTGCAAGGGTCAATTTATGCCAAAAATCTCCCTGATTGTCAAGCTTCACTTTTCTAATGTATATAAGCATTATACTTATTTTCCATTACAAAAAAGCCCATATCGGGCCTTGCGCAGCTACGTCAATTTCTCTATAGTTTCTGTAGAAAATCCCTAACATATGCGTATGGCAGACAATTTAACCGACTTAAAAGCCGGACGAGTCGTAAAGCTTAATGACGATCCTTATGTAATTACTTGGAGCGAATTTAAACGCAAAGAAGCACAAAAGCCGGTGATGCGAACAAAACTGAAGAATTTAAAAACGGGAGCGACGCTGGATAAAACCTTTCTTGCCGGTGAGAATTTTGAATTTGCCGAAGTAAGACGGCATAAGTGTCAGTTTTTATATAAAACTGATGGAGAAGCACATTTTATGAATGAAGAAACGTATGAACAGTTTGAAATGCCTCTTGAAGAGCTTGAAGAAACGGCTAATTACTTGATTGATGGCACCTCGGTTGACGGTGTGTTTTATGAAGGATCTATTATCGGTATTGAATTACCACCTAAAATGGTATTTGAAGTTATTCAGACGATGCCCGGAGTTAAAGGAGATACGGCGTCCGGTGGTAGTAAACCGGCAACGCTGGAGACGGGACTGGTAGTAAAAGTACCGTTATTTATTAAACGTGGTGATAAGATTCGGGTAAATACCGAAACGGGTGAATATGTAGAGCGCGCATAATGAAAAACCGCGTCGATCATTTGTGATGACGCGGCGGTTTTCAAGAAGGTTAGAAATGTGGGTGATTTGCGGGTTATGTGTATTTAGCAATAAGGATGATAGGGAACATTTTCCCCTTTTTTGTTTTTTCTGTAGCGAATAAAGATGTGATCTTTCCATGTAAATTGTTTGCCGCAGTCGATACAGCAGGCGTGTTCCACATATTTGGTTGCAAATTGATTGAAAATAGTTTCCTCTTGCTGATTTAGTTCAGCAAGTGCATCAGTGTTATGATTTGCTATAATATATTGCAAAACGGGTTTCATATAACGATCTTCCGGCTCCAGTTTATCGCGAATAACCGCAAGATAGATGATTAATCCCGGATTCATAATTGTTTTGCCTGCTTTTTTTGAATAGTACGATAACATAAAATCCTCCTTTTTTTGTATGCATGGCAAATCCCCACATTTCAATGAACCAACGTTGTCTTAACAATACCACAAAAGCCTTAGCAGTCAAAAAGCGTGTTTATTTTGTTTTCATGGTGAATACGCCGTCCCAGTTTTCGGGTGGTGGGTAGTTGCTTAAAATATCACTGCGTTGCACATACAGTTTTGATGGTTCGTCATCAGGGTGTATTTCGAGGGCTTTTTTAAAAGCTTCGTACGCTTTTTTAAACTCCCGGTTGCGATAGAGCGAAATGGCGTTGTTATATTGCGTGAGGAGTTTTTCGCCCGTTTCACTCAAGCGATCCGTATGCGCTACCAGTTCAAATACTTCAATAGCCTTATTTTTTCCTTTTACCTTGATAATATCAATCGGTCTGAAGATAAATTCATCTTGTACCATGGCATACGTTTGTTCTGACACCATAATGCGCGTTCCATATCGCTTGTTTGCTCCTTCCAGACGTGAGCCAAGGTTTACTTCGTCTCCCATAATGGTGTAATCAAAGCGTTTTTCCGACCCCACGTTTCCCACAATCGCTTCTCCGGTATTAATACCGATACGAAAATCGATGAGCGGCTTTCCTTCGCGTTGCCATTTTTCGTGTAATGTCGGGAGTTTTTCGCGCATGGCAAGCGCGACCGAACATGCCCGATGTGCATGATCGTTTTGCTTAAGTGGTGCGCCGAAGTACGCTACAATGGCGTCTCCGACATATTTGTCGAGCGTTCCGTGATATTGCAAGACGATGTCGGTCATTGCTCCCAGGTAGTCGTTAACAAGATCCAGCAAAACGGTTGGTTCAAGCTTTTCGGAGACAGTGGTGAATCCCGCGATATCCGAGAAGAATACGGTTATTTCTCGCTTCATTCCACTGCGGTGTAACAATTGAGGGTTTTTTAGCACTTCCTTCATAATGTCGGGACTGAGATAGCGTCCAAAAGCCGTTTGCAAGTATTGTCGCTGCCGTAATTCGGCGAAATATTTGTACATGATACTGCCGATATATGTAAGGACAATGGCAAGGAAAGGATATATCATATTAATAATAATACCGTTTGCATATGCCATATGTGCGGCTGCGTAATAACCAAGCATCATAAAGATTACCAGAAGGATTCCAAGCCAAAGCGGTGAAAAAACAAGAGCAACAGCGCCTATAATTGTTAATGCCGCCAGAGTTATTATTTGTGAGGGCTTTGTTTGATTATGAAGAAAATTTTGTTCGAGAATGGTCTGAATCGCGTTTGCGTGGATTTCTATGCCGGGCATTTCTGTTTCCGGCTTAATGGGTGTTGATGCGTGATCTTGGACACTGGGGGTTGTTACCCCGATAAGTGCGATTTTGTCTTTTACGCGCTGTGGGTCAAAGGTGTCAAAATAGATATCTTTGTAAGAAATCGAGTTGTACTCGTAAGGAGGTGTTGAATAGTTGATAATGAGGTCGCCGTCTTCGAGCGGGACATTTGTTAGAAGATCGGGATTATAGAGCTCAACGATTTTTTGTGTAAAAGATCCTTCAAAAGGCACTCTTCTAACCAAGCCGTCAGAGTCTTTTTCGGTTGTTGGAAGGCCGAGACTGTCGACGTTGGAGGTGAAGATATCGATAGGGGGGTTGCTTGGCGTTGCAAACAAGACAATGTTGTCGAATTTTCCGAGTGATTCTGCGAATTCTATGTCTTCGGGGTGGTCAAAATTTGGAGTATATTTACCAAATGATTTGAGAAGTTGATTAGCAGGGGTTGAATCAAGGATCGATTGAACTGTATTAGTGGATATGTTTTCCGTCATTTCATTAAATGCAAGATCAAATGCAACAACTTTTGCTCCACTATCTTCAAGGTTTTCAAGTACATCTCTGTGGTATAATCTGCTCCAATCCCAATATCTTCCTAAAGAATTTTTTTTAATAGCTGTATTGTCATTAATACTTGCGTCATCTATTGCTATTACTATGATTTCAGGATTTGGGCTGTTGTTTCCCGCAAAAAGAAGATTAGAAATCTTTAAATGATAG
>WJKT01000003.1 GCA_014728955.1 Candidatus Peregrinibacteria bacterium | reverse complement strand
GTATACCGCTGTTTTTATGAATATGGATAACCCTAATTTAAAGAGTCTTAAAATTCGCCAGGCACTTCAAAAGGCAATTCATAAAGATACTTTTTTGGAAAAATTGCCTGACACCATACGTGTTGAAACACCGGTGTTGAGTCTTGAGCAGGAAGAATGGAAATATGCAGCAAGTATGGATGAAGCAAAAGAGTTGCTTGATGATGCCGGGTATGCACTGGTTGAAGAAGAGGTGGGTGTGGGTGGCGATGATGAAGAAGAGCCGGTTGAAGAGGTGGCTGATGTAACCGCGGAAGAAGAGGTCTTAGAAGAAGAGCCGGTTGAAGAGGAAGAGGCTGAAGCTGAAGCTGAAGCTGAAGCGGCTGATACAGAAGAAGAACCCCAAACCCCAATAATAGAAGAGAGTAGTGAAACCCGTATTGTTCGAAAAAATCCGGGCGGAGATGTGTTGGAATTCCGTCTTGTTGCAAGGTTATATCCGGAAGGAAGTTATAAATATAACGAAATCAACACCATTATCAATTACCTTGAACAGCAATGGGATACGGCTGGCATTATAGTGAATGTCGAGTTATATGACGCAACTACATTACAAGAGATTATACGAACGCGCGATTATGATTTGCTGCTTTTTGGACAAAGCCTTGGATACAATCAGGATTTATACGGCTATTGGCACTCTACACAAGCTGGAGAAAGAGGGCTTAATCTTTCCAATTATAAAAGTTTTGCTGTTGATACGCTTATTGAACAAATTCGAAATACTTTTGATGAAGAAGAGAAAGAATCTCTGGCTCGTACTCTTGCAGAGACTATTCAGGCCGATACTCCGGCAATTTTTCTCTACAGGCCGGTGTATTATTATGCAAGTGACGGAAAAGTAAAAGGATTGGATTTGCAGAACATGGCATTTCCCGCAGATCGCTTCTGTGGTGTTGCCGATTGGTTTTTAAATTAGCTTTACTTTGAGCGGCTTTTCCTCTATCTTGTTACAGCTTTTTTACCATTAAATTATAGTACAATGCAGGTTATACTTACTAAAAATGTCGATAAACTCGGGAAACGAGGAGACGTGCGAGATGTGAAGTTCGGCTATTATAATAATTATCTTGCCCCAAACGGTTTGGCTTTTGTGGCAACCCCGGCTCGGTTAAAATGGGCTGAAGGTTTGCAAGCCAAGGCTGTCAAAGCAAAAGAAGAAGTTGCTAAACAAGCTGAACAATATAAGAAAACATTGGAAGATGTAACGTTGACATTTGAAGAGAAGACAACAGACAAAGACACACTTTACGGTTCTATCGGAGAGAAAGAGTTGATTGCGGCGCTTGAAGATCAAGCAAAAATCAGTCTTGATAAAAAACAAATTGTAATGGAAGAGCCAATTAAAACGGTAGGCTCACATACGGTTTCGGTACAACTTACCGATGATGTAACGGTTGATATTTCTGTTGAAGTAAAGGGAAACGAGGAGTAGTAAATTTTTTTCATGACCACACAAGGTAAAGTGCTTGGCATAGACTATGGCGATCAAAGGATCGGCATTGCCGTCAGTGATCACAATAGAGAAATTTCGTTTGTAAGAGATTACTTGCCCAATACCGGAAAAAGGCATGTTTTGAATGCATTACAAGCTTTTTGCGAGACGGAAAATATTACGTTAATTATTGTTGGTTTGCCATTGACAATGGAAGGGAACGATAGCGAGCAAACAAAGAAAGTTCGTCGTTTTGTTTCCGCTTTAAAAAGTGTACTTGATATACCTGTCGTACTGCACGACGAGAGGTTGACAACTAGGCGAAGTGATGTTATATTAACTACTCTTGGAAAGAAAGAGCATGAAAAAAAAGAACGAAGAGATTCAATTGCAGCTTCACTTATCTTACAAAATTATTTAGAATCAGTAAGAGGGAACGTATCAGGGGAAAAAGGGGATAACCATAGTAATGAATAATATATGGATATCTCATTGGCAAGTATCATTATGGCGGCCTTGATTGGCCTTTATATAGGGCGCATTGGCCTGGAATTACTTCGTCGCGAGCTGGCAAAAAAGCGTCAGTTTGCTAAAAAGTATTCCGTTTTGCAGGTGCGTGTTGCCCGTGAAAATGAAACTGGTCCGCTTGTTGCCGAACAGATTTTTTCATCAATTCACGGGATTTATCATAAGCTTGGTTTTTGGCGACGCCTACTGGGATGGTCTCAAGACAGAATCAGTCTTGAAATCGCTAATATTGGTAGTCATATCAAGTTTTTCATTGCATTCCCGGAAAAATATAAAAATTTTATTGAAGGACAAATATATGCACAGTATCCCGATGTGGAAATTGAAGAAGTTGAGGATTATGCGAAAACTCAGGAAATGGAAGTGGCATTACAGCAGACGGGAGAAGCTACTGATTCAAGTGATATAGTCCCTGTTAAAGATTTGCCTGCTATACAAAAGAAAAAGCATTTTAATAAACTTGATGTTACCAAAAATATTGTTGGTGCGGAACTTGCCTTTACCGATCCGACCATTTATCCCATTAAACGGTATGCGCAATTTGAAGATAAAATAGCACGTACGGCGGTTGATCCTATTGCGGGAATTACCGCTACGCTTGCAAAATTAAATCATCATGATGAGCAGGCATGGGTTCAGATTGTCATTCGTCCTATGAGTGATAAATGGCGTATTTTATTTACTAAATGTGTCAAAATAGTTAGTAAAGGTATTTGGGCAAACATAGAAACATTACAAAATGCTTATGTTCGGGCGTTTTGTACACGTAGCATCTTAAAACGAATTATTTTCTTTCCGCTCTATTTTATTTTTTGGATTCACGGTCTTAAAGCGGGTGCGAAAACGTCATTTGGTGAAAGCACGGGAGGCGATATAGATGATGCAACGTCGCGGAGCCATGAACGGGAAACCGGGACAGCGGCGGCTATAGATAAGGTTGTAAAGCTTTTGTATGAATCAAATATACGAATAATGTATTTGCAAAAGGAGCCCAATAAAGAAACGGCCCGCGTTAAATTAAAAGAAATTGCCAGTTCGTTTAAACAGTTTAATGTGCCTCAGATAAACGGTTTTGAAATAAGGTCTTATATTAAAGGGAATGATGCCTTGAAACGATATAAATACCGTTATATTGATGATCCGTTTGTTATGAATATCGAAGAGCTTGCAACAGTCTATCACTTGCCTAATAAGTACGTGGCGACACCGAATATTTACTGGGTGAAGTCACGGAAACTTGAACCGCCAACCGACTTACCGGTTCCGAGTGGAGATGATGCTAATGACCTTACCATATTGGGAAAAACAAATTTCCGTGGTATTAAAAAAACATTTGGCATCAAATCTATCGATCGGCGAAGACATGTTTACATAATAGGTAAAACCGGAATGGGTAAAACAACACTTTTGGAAAATATGATTTATTCCGATATCCAGTCCGGAAAAGGTGTTGGCGTGATTGATCCGCATGGTGATCTTGCTGAAAATGTACTGAGCTTTATTCCTTCCAACAGAACGAACGATGTCATTGTGTTTGATCCGTCGGATCGTGATTTCCCTATAGCGTTTAATATGCTTGAGAGTAAAGATCCTGCATTAAATACAATTATTGCATCCGGCCTGGTTGGTATATTTAAAAAGATTTACGCACATAGTTGGGGGCCACGACTGGAACATATTTTACGTAATACTATTCTTTCACTTCTTTCTTATCCAAATACCACAATGCTTGGTATTACCCGTATTTTGCAGGATAGAGATTTTAGAAGACGTGTTGTCCGAAAAATTGATGATCCTATTGTGAAAGGGTTTTGGGAGAAAGAGTTTGAAGTGATGCAGGATAGAATGAAAACAGAAGCAATATCACCGATTTTGAATAAAGTGGGACAGTTCCTGGCAAGTCCCATTATTAGAAATATTGTCGGTCAGCCAAAAAGTACGGTTGATCTTCGGTTTGCCATGGATCGTGGAAAAATTATTATTGTTAATCTTTCAAAAGGGAAATTGGGTGAAGACAATTCAATGCTCCTTGGTTCAATGCTTATTACTAAATTTCAGATAGATGCGATGAGCCGCGCGGACATACCCGAGAAAGATCGAAAAGACTTTTATCTCTATGTTGATGAGTTCCAGAATTTTGCAACTGATTCGTTTGCGACTATTTTATCCGAAGCGCGAAAATATAAGCTTAATTTAACGATGGCCAACCAATATATCGCGCAAATGCCGGAAGAAGTTCGTGATGCAGTATTTGGGAATGTCGGTTCAACGCTTGCTTTTCAGGTTGGATTTGATGATGCCGAATATTTAAGTTCTCAGTTTGGAGAAGAGGCTCTCCCCGCAGATCTTGTTAGCCTTTCAAAATATACGGCCTACACGAAATTACTTATTGACGGTATGCCTTCAAAGACCTTTTCGTTGGATACTTTGCCGCCACCGTTGATTGAAGATGAAGCGGGACGTAAAGAAACGATTTTAAAGGTTGTACGCGAGCGGTATGCTCAAAGCAGGGAGATGGTTGAAGATAAAATACGACGGTGGAGCAGTAACGATAAAAAGAAGCTTAAAGAGGGAGATAAAAAAGGTAACAATAAAAAAGGGAAATAATCACATGGCGTATGAGTGATGACAACACCTATAATACGTTAACTGAAGAAGAGAAACGTGTCATTGAAGGGAAGGGGACTGAGGCGCCGTTTTCGGGCGAGTATGCCGATCATTTTGAAGACGGAGTATATGCATGCAAAAAATGTAATGCACCGCTTTATGAATCATCTGCAAAGTTTCATTCTCATTGTGGATGGCCGAGTTTTGATGATGAAATTCCCGGAGCGATTACCCGTGTACAAGATGCCGATGGTGTTCGCACTGAAATTATATGCAGCACATGCGGAGCCCATCTGGGACATGTGTTTGAAGGGGAGAGGATGACGAAAAAGAATATACGTCATTGCGTAAATTCCATTTCGCTTATCTTTATTCCTCGTAAAAGGTCGAACGGTTTTAAATAGACTCTTTATTAAAAATCCAAATCTTCCAATTCAACCAATTTAACGTTTTCGGGAGCTTCTTCGCCGTAATAAGCATCGTAATTTATAATGCGGTTTTTGTCTTTTCTGAATAATGCTCGTAATTTCCATCGAACACCGTCTATTATCAGTTCGGCACCTTCATCAACTATTTTAAATTCAGGCCGTTTTGGACTTGATAAGCTGAATCGATGAATAACTTCACCTGCTTTTTTACAAATAATACCTGCTATTTTTTCTTCAGGTTGTGCCGCCTCACCGTTATTGTTTTCATATGTAACGGTTGTCGGTGCTTCTAATGCTAAATCCGGTTCCGCTGTGATAACGGGGTTTCCGTAAGGTCCTGACGTTACGGCATAAAAGTTCCGTGTGCCGTCTTCGGCTGGATTTTCTATGGTATACCCCTCTTCATCGGCTTTTAAAAGCCATTGGTCATTGTATTTCTTTGAGAATTCCATTGTGTTTTTGATTAAGAATATAAGCGGAAAGTCAACAAAATAATACAGCAAATCTGCGATATGTCAATTGTAGCAGACCTATTGTTTTTTCTGTAAAACGGCAAGGCCGGGAAG
>WJKT01000099.1 GCA_014728955.1 Candidatus Peregrinibacteria bacterium | reverse complement strand
TGCATACACAGTGCCATGGCTTATAAGAAGCCATAAACAAAGGATTGTCTTTATTTTCAGGGAAACTTTCATATTTTTGTTTTTTCTTTTTTTCTTTCTGTTTCATAATATTATACTACAAAAAGACCTTTAAATCAACAAAAGGTCTTCTTCTTGTATTGTTATTAAATCCACTGCTTAAGAGCATCCTGTGCCTGCTTCAACGTAGGCATTCCGTCTCTGCCACCAAGTTTTGTACACTTGAGCCCTGCACACACATTTGCAAATTGCATGCTTTTTTTCAACGACCACTCCTGTAAAACCCCATATAAAAAAGCTCCATGAAACACATCACCGGCTCCCGTTGTATCAACAACCTCTTCAACGGGATACTCGTTCACGGTGGTACATGAAGAGTCCTCTTTTCGCATACCTATCGAACCATATTTACCGAGAGTAATAACGGCAATTTCAGCACCTCTTTCTATAAATTCATGAAGCGCTTTTTCATAATCATGATAAAACAATTCTTCAACAAAACGCCGCGAGACAATAAGATAATCGGCAACATCAACAAAATCTTTTGCATTTGGAGTATGAGGCTCGGAATCAACACAAATTTTGACACCGTTTTTTCGGGCAAATTGCAGTAATTTCATATTCTGTTCCGGAAAATGAGCATCGGAATGAACAATACGAGCATTACGCACCATATCGTATATACTATCGTTAAGAGGAAACTCCTGTAAATCACCACGGTCAGCCACAATGGTTCTTGTTCCTTTCTTTTTATCAACAATAATACTGGAAAGCGCGGGTGCATGACCTTTCTGCATAGTAACTCCAACGGTATCAACTCCTTCTTTTTGCAACGTATCAATAGCGCATTGACCAATCGCACCTTCGCCGACCGTCCCGACCATCCCCGTTGACACTCCAAGGCGTGCCAAACATGCAATAGCAGTTGCAGCCTGACCTCCTCCCTGTATTGAGGAATATGTAGGAACAATTTTCTCATCCTCTTCAGGGAAATGATCAACAACGTTAAGATGATCTACCGTTGCGCCGCCGATGGCGACCACATCATATTTTTTCATAATTATTGTGGCTACTCTTCTTATTGTACCGCATATCTAACCGTTTCATCAAGAATATGCTACACTAGGCAAATGAAGTATATAAAAAATTATCAATATGGAAAATAGCTCCTTATTTATTTTTCAAATTATCGTCGCACTTTCATGTACCGTTTTGGCATTTCGCCTTGGGCGTTCATGGTTGATCGCCCTGATAGCCGTTCAAACCGTTATTATGAATATTTTTGTACTTAAAATGATGAATGTTTTTTCGCTGGAAGTAACCGGTGGAAACGTCCTCTATGCATCCATATTTTTAGGTACGGATCTTCTTTGTGAGCATTATGGACGAGAAAAAGCAAGGCAGGCGGTATGGATTGGGTTTTCCGCCGCTGTCTTTTTTATTATTATGTCCCAATTTATTATATGGTATACCCCGAGCCAATTGGAAAACGGAGCTTTTTTACATAACACCCTGACCACCATTTTCGAAACAACTCCGCGTATTGTGCTTGCCAGTATGGGTGGATACCTTTTATCGCAACATTTGGATATATATATATACACACGCATTAAAAAACGAACCGGAGATAAGTACTTATGGTTACGAAACAACGGTTCAACTCTTGTTTCGCAATTTATCGATTCTATCTTTTTCACGTTTGTTGGACTATACGGCATTGTCGCAAATGCACAGAACGTATGGCATATCATTATTTTCACCTATCTTATTAAAGTTCTTATTGCCCTTCTTGATACACCCTTTATGTATTTATCAAAAATGTGGCCGATACGACCACATTATAAGAATGAAAACCCACCTAAAGATTAACGCATTTTTTTCTTCAAAATACGTAAACCGTGTGCAGAAACTTTCATTTTCTCCATTTTCCCTGTTTTGGGATTAAAGATTTTCTTCTTTCGAATATTAGGAAGAAATCGTCGTTTTGCTTTACGATTTGAGTGACTGACCGTATGACCGGATCGTGGTCTTTTTCCCGTTATTTTACATACTTTTGACATACTGACGTGTTTATGTGCCTTTGTATTGTACTCAAAAAAACAAAAAAAGCAAGTAAAGTTGTTTTTAGAAGCCGAATATGGTAAAATTTAAGGAAAAATAAAATAAAATTTATGACATCTAAACATAAGGAAAACTATAAAGAAAGTAAGGATATTCATTCTTCTTCACCGGAAGAAATTCCTCAAGACAACACTGCCGTTACCGAATCGGTGAAAGAATTAAAGCAACGTTACGAAGACGTGCTCTCCTCTGACGACACTATTGATGAAGCATTAAAAACATTCGACAAAAATAGCGGAACTATAATTAAAGATCTTTCATCAACCGACCCGAGCATCTTACGACGTGCCATTGAAAAAGCACGTATTTCTCAAGAAGCGATGAAAATAGCGCATGACCGATTAAAGCAAAAACGCCGAGCCCAAGAGCTTGCTTCTGAAAATGCAACAGGAGAAGACAAAGTCAAGTCTGATCGATTTAAACAGCAAAGAGCAGCTATTCAGGCAGATACATCAAACCACGCAAGCGAAAAATGGTCCAATTATATCAGCGTACCACTACAAGGCGCTTTTGGCGGGGTAATTGGAGGAATCCTGGGCGGTCTGGGCAAAGGTCTGGGAAAGTTCTGGTATGGACTTAGAAGTACTCGTGATGACTACAAACAAAAAAAAGCAGAAAGGCTTCTTAATAATAAAATTTAAGT
>WJKT01000098.1 GCA_014728955.1 Candidatus Peregrinibacteria bacterium | reverse complement strand
GGATTATGTCCAAAAAAGAGCCAAGAAAAAGATTTATTTACGAGGCGTCTCCCCTCTTGATGAAGCGGGACTACAGGTGCAAGCTGAAAACAAAAAATACTATCGCAATATCAGACTGATACCGCACAAAAAATATGACTTTTCAAATGAAATTAATATTTATGACGACAAAGTTTCCATCATTTCATTTAATGAAGGACTGATTGGAATGATTATTGAAAGTAAAGAAATTGCAGATACACAAAGAACCATTTTTACGATGGTATGGGATTTTGCCAAAACACTATAACCGGCCTATGAGTGTGTTTCGTATGTATGACCGATCGTTAAAAGTTGTGCCTCACTAAATTGCGGGCCGATAATCTGCATTCCAATAGGAAGACCTTTTTTTGTTGAACCGCACGGAACATTAAGCGCGGGTAACCCGGCAATATTCATCGGAACAGTCAAAGAATCAACCAAGTACATTTGCAGCGGATCATCAAGTTTTTCTCCGAGTTTAAATGCCGGTGTCGGTACCGTAGGTCCGATAAGCACATCAACCTCCTGAAAAACAGTATTAAATTCTTCAATAATGGCAGTTCGCACTTTCTGTGCTTTTTTATAATATGCATCATAATATCCCGCGGAAAGAACATATGTTCCCATCATAATGCGCCGTTTAACCTCATCACCAAAGCCTTCGCCCCGAGCGTTAAGATAATACTCTTCCAGCGATTCACCGGTATGGTCGGGTTTTGTTCCGAATCGTATTGCATCAAAACGGGCAAGATTCGCAGATAGTTCGGCCGGCATAACAATATAATACACTGCAATAGCATATTTTGTCATCGGCAGACTGACCTCTTTTACGGTAGCACCTTGTTTCTCCAATTGTTTAATAGCATTATGTACGCTTTCTTTAACTTCTTCATCAATACCGTCATCAAAATATTCTTTTGGTATACCAATAGTAAGCCCTTTAATTGATTCATCCAATGAGTGAAGGTAATTCGGCACCACCACCTCGGGAGTGGTTGAATCTTCCGGATCACTGCCGGCAATAGTGTTCATCACATGTGCTATATCACGACATGAGTGCGCAAACGGCCCCACCGTATCAAGTGAAGAAGCCATAGCCGTAACACCGCTTCGGGAAACACGTCCATACGTTACTTTTAAGGCCGGAACGCCGCAAAAAGAAGCAGGTTGCCTAATAGAACCACCGGTATCTGTCCCCAATGCATACAAACACGTTCCTGCAGCTACGGCCGCAGCTGACCCCCCCGATGAACCACCCGCAGTATATCGTTCATTATGTGGATTGCGTGTAGGACCAACAAAGCTGTATTCGGTGGATCCTCCACAGGCAAATTCATCCAAATTTGTCTTCCCTATCATAATCATCCCCGCATCACGGAGTTTTTGCACCACCGTTGCATCATATGGAGAAACAAAATCGGAAAGTATTGCCGATCCGCTTGTACTTCTGATTCCTTTTGTATTGATAAGATCTTTAATGCTACACGGAATCCCCTCCAACCCGGAGATTGATTCACCGCGAGCAATTTTTTCATCAACATGTGCGGCTGTTTCAAGAGCTTCTTTCTCGGTTATGGTTATATATATGTTTAACCGTTCATTTTCTTTTTTGGCTTTCTCCAAAAATGCCTTCGTTAGTTCGGTACACGAAAATTCTTTGTTAATAAGCCCCTCGTGAATCGTATCGATCGTTAAGTTTTGTATATTCATTACGTATTATCAATTACTGTTTTTACGCGAATTTGTTTCCGCTCTTTCGGCAAAGGAGAACATAAAAGTAATGCCTCTCCATCACATTTGGTATCAATAACATCTTCCTGTGTTACATTTTTGAGCCCCGTTACCTGTGACGTTTCTTTAATGGTATCGGTATCAACTTCTTCAAGTTGTTCAACATACGTTAAGATATCAGACAACTGCGTTGAAAAACGCTTTACTTCTTCAGAAGAAAGATTGAGTCGTGCAAGTTTTGCAATATGATTCACTTCTTTTTCAGAAAGCATATTTTTTTGTTAACCGTTCGAATGCAGTGTACCCGAAGAAGGCGAAAAAGTTAATATTTATTCTCCCGCCACCTCTTGGTATAATGATCCCATGAATACTGACCGAAATATACAAAAAGTCGCGCTTATTTTCTTTTTTGTGGTTGGACTTATCCATATTATTGCCCATTTGATGCTTACCAATGGGTATATGGTTCAAGCCGCCTACGCAGCAAAAAGCATCCTTGAAATCCCTTTTATTTTAAGTGCGGCGGTATACGGATTTATTAGCTTAAAGATAAGTTTCACCACAAGTGAAAAAGAACACAAACTGGCAAATATTATTCTTATTATATTGGTTATTATTTTGTTTGCAGCTCTCATTTATTTACATTTATTCATTCCTGATCGCGTGTAATTCATGGTAGAAAACGAAGATAAAAAAATTGTCATGGCCTTTGGAACATTTGATGTTTTTCATGCCGGACACGAACATTTTTTACGAGAAGCCAAAACTTTGGGAGATGAACTGATCGTAGTCTTGGCTCGAGATAATACCGTAAAAAATGTTAAAGGCGAATACCCGAAACATAATGAAAAAAAACGAATGGAACAGGTGAAAAATACCGGCATAGCACATAAAGTCATCATGGGAAGTGATGATGACAAATATAAGGCCATCAAAAAATATAAGCCGCATATTATAGCACTGGGCTATGATCAATTCGTATTTACTTATACATTAAATAAGTTGATAATTGATGAGGGTATGAATACCAAGATTGTACGACTGGAAGCATATGAACCCGATATATATAAATCGTCACTAATTAAAATACGTCATGAAGAAGACGAAAAAGAATCACAAAAAAAATCATAAGCAACACAAAAAACATAAGAAGGATACTGCAAAACACAGCATCCCCCGGGCTTTTAGTCTAAGTTTTTCGAACATGTGGCGAAACAAGTATCTAACCACTGCCACTATTCTAGTAATGGGAGTTTTGATTTTTATTTTTAATATTATTTTAAGCGTAAACTTTGTAACGCAAGAAGCACTCAACGACCTTACTCGCAAAGTTGATATTGTTGCATATCTCAAAGATGACACGGAATACTTCCAGGTACAACAAATGATGAAAGAAATGAGGAAACTTGATGGCATCGTTGATATTACGTATACCTCAAAAACCGATGCGCTTGAAATTGTTTCCAAAACACGACCGAAAACGGCTGAATTTTTAAGCAAATACGGTGTTGACAATCCCCTGCCCGCAAGTATTAACGTTACCACAGAACGACCTGAATTACATATTATGGTGCAGCAATTTCTCAATCAAGAAAAATACCGACACCTTTTGGCAAACACCGTTACCAATGCATCAACTCAAAGCAATGCAACACAAGCGGCAACCGAAAATCTTATAGAACTTTCCGGCGCGACCAATCAAATTATCTTCTGGATTTTTGTTATTTTTATCGGCGGATCCGTTTTGATTATTTCAAACGCTATCTTGCTTACCATTTATAACAGACAGCGGGAAATTTATATAATGAGATTGGTGGGGGCAACGCATAATTTTATTCGTCTCCCGTTTATTATTGAAGGATTGTTTTATGGTCTTTTTGCCATGCTGATTGCAGCGGCGTTACTATTTATTATGAGTAGCCAAATAAATATCGCTCAAATAAGTATTGCCTCTTATCTGCAATCGGTTCCTGTTGTGAATATTTTCTTTATAGAACTGCTTGCATCGATGGGGCTGGGAGTATTATGCAGTTTCCTTGCGGTATATATTTATCTGCGAAGTAAATTTATTTTAGACTAAAAGGTTATGCGCGTTCAAAAAACAACCGGTATTATTTTACAACGATATCCCCGCGGAGAAAAAGATTATTCGGTGATGATACTCAGTCCTGAATACGGGAAAATTCGTGCCTATGCAAAAGGAGCACGACGTCTTAAAAGTAAATTTACCGGCCATCTTGATTTGCTAAATATCGATGAATTTGAATTATATAACGGACCGCATTCAACATTAATAACCGAATGTACTGTTATTAACAGTTTTCCAACATTTCGCGAACAATTAAAAAAATTTTACATAGCTACAAAAAGTGCAAAAATGACCAGTCGGTGTATCACCGAAAATGAAGATCACCAACAAACATACGATTTATTGCTTGATACGTTATGCGCTTTAAACACATTCGACAAAGAAGAGATTATTTATGAAGCATTTAAAATTAAATTGTGCAATCTGTTGGGGATTATGCCCGATCTATACTCATTACATCAGACGGAATTTGAAAATCTTTCATTACGTCTGAAAAAAGTGCTCAAGTTTTTCCTGGAAAAACCATACGGAGACATTGTCAGGCTGGCTCTGGAACAGAAAGATTCAAACAGCCTAAAAAAGACCACGCAACAATTTCTGGCCTTTTCATATTAATGCAGTTTATGT
>WJKT01000008.1 GCA_014728955.1 Candidatus Peregrinibacteria bacterium | reverse complement strand
TATTTTTTCTGTGTTTCCGGATCAAGTGCTTCAAAATCCTTGAGAAGTGCGCGTCTGGGAGCAAGAGCCGGCATAATGGTGCGTACTGCCATGCGACGCTTACCAAGATCGGTTTCGGTATACATGGTCATGTATCGCTCTTGTGTTTTTTCACTGATGACCTTTTCGTCACACGCTTTGCTTAAAATTTCTTTAAATGTATTCATGAGTGCCAATTCTGCTTCCATGTGCGTAAGCATTTCTTTTTTTTCTTCAAATCTTGCTCGTTCCCATTGTTTTTTATTGTAGTCGGGCATATCTTTGATGGCATCAAATTTTCTGTTGTTATATTCTTTTACCAGCTTTTTTTCGGCTTTAATGGCTTTTGGAAGAAAATCAAGCCATTGTGCCTTTTGTGCCAGCGAATCAAGACGCATAAAATCATCAATGGCAAATCGTTTTGATTGTTCGGACCAAATTTCTTTTGGGATTTTTTTCACCTGTTGCACATATTGTTTTTCGATGGTTTGTTCAGCCGATTCAAGATAGGCTTTCTTTTCTCTGCTTGGTAAAGAAAGGAAGTCTTTGTGTTGAAATTGTTTTGGAAGGGATTCATGTGTTTTTACCAATTCCCTGCGTGGTTTTGCTATTTCGGACTCATAGCGTCGAATCCAGTCTTCTTGCTCTTGGGGTGTTAAATCTTCAAAGGCTTCGATATATAAGTTTACATCATGAAAAAGTTTTGCGTCTTTCTGAAGCATTCTTTTGTACTGAGCTATATTTGTTTCAACAACTTCCAATTCTTTTAATTTATCTTTCATTTCGCTTCGTCGCATCTTTATGACATCTTTTTTGTCCAGTCGTTTTAATAATTTTTGTCTGAGCGTTTTTCGTTCCTTAATTTCATCATTCAGAGCGTTGAGTGCAGCTTGTTTTTCGCTGTAAGATTGTGTTTCAAACCATTGGAGATATTCTTTTGCCGTATCAAGGTCGCGGCTTGCATCAACTGCAAAGGCTTCTTCTTTATTGTCGATTACCTTTTTAGTGTATGTATCAACCATGCTTTTAATAGCACCCTGTTCGTTTTCAAATTCGCGTTTTAATTGGTTTATGGCTTCTGCGGACATGTCCGCCTGCATGTCTTCCAGTTTTTTGTCCCATTTTTCTTTATCTTTTTCGGTTAATAGATCACTTGATGCGATTTTTTCTCTCAGTTCGTTTTGTCCTTGTTGAATATTTTGTCCTTCTTTTGTATTTTCTGCACGGTTTTCAGCAATCATGGTTGCAACTTCCGCCGCATCATCAGCTGTTGAAGGTCCTTCCGGTGATCGTTTAGCCCAAAATACTAATCTTTGTTCTGTAAACATAGTTCAAGGTAAAATGATGAAGTTATACGCTGCATGCCGAGAACCCACATCCGAGGCAAAGCATACATCCTTCTGCTATTTGTAATTTTGTTCCACATTCCGGACATACTTTACCTTCCATAATTTCCTTTTTTGTCAGCAATGTCGGCTGTGTCATGACGCTTGCCGCACCAACCGAACGTGATTCGTTCTGTGGCTGGATAGGCGGTAGCGTAAATTCTTCAGCATGCTTGTTATATTCTGATGTAATGTGTGAATCGGAAGCTGCATTTTGCTCGCCTGATTGATCATTAACAAGTGGAAGTTCTACTTCTTGTGCGCTGCTTGTTTCCACTTTTCCGTGTTGCCTTGTTTCCGTTGCTTTTGGTTGTTGAGTTTGTGCAGGAGCAGGGTCAGTCGGGGTTTCTTTCTTTTCACTTTTTTGCTCTTTTTTTTGTTCCTTGGCTTTTGCTTTTTTATTTACGGTTCCAATATTGAGTACTTGTCCTTCACGGCTTTTGTCTCGATAGATGGTAACGCCTTTACAACCAAGTTTATATGCTAATTTATATGAATCCTCTATATCGCTTATTTGTGCTTCTGTTGGGAAGTTAATTGTTTTTGATACAGAAGAATCAACATATTTCTGAAATGCCGCCTGCATTCTGATATGCCACTCAGGGGCGATGTCTTGTGCAGTAACAAATACATTTTTAATATCTTTCGGGATTTCGTCAAAATCCTGTACCGATCCAACTTTAGCTATCTCACGCATAAGTTCTTTTGAGTGGAACCCCGCTTTATGTGCCGCTTCTTCAAAGTATTTGTTGGTGTAAACAAGTTCGGTGCCATCCATCACATTTTTTATAAATGAAATGGCGAAATTTGGTTCAAGACCGCCTGATGCTTCCGCGAGCATACCGATTGTTCCGGTTGGGGCGACGGTTGTTACGCAGGTATTTCTCATCTTAATACCGTTTTTATCGTGAACCGAGCCTTCGTAGGCAGGGAATACACCACGATCTTCCGCAAGCAGCATTGATTTCTTTCGTGCTTCCGAATCAATAAACTTCATAACTTTTTCACCGAATTGTATGCCCGTTTCGCTGTCATATTTAATGCCAAGTTGATATAAAACATCGGCAAAACCCATTACGCCGAGCCCGATTTTCCTGGTACTTCGTGTTCGTTCTGCTATTTTCTCAATAGGGTAATGATTAACATCAATAACATTGTCGAGGAAATGGACTGCAAGATGAACGGTTTCACGTAATTTGTCCCAGTTCATATCGTTACGGTCTTCATTGACAAATTTATTAAGGTTAATTGATCCCAGATTACAGCTTTCATGAGCGAGGAGTGGTTGTTCTCCGCATGGATTTGTTGCTTCGATATCGCCAAGATGCGGACACATATTATGACGATTGACTTCGTCGATAAAAATCAATCCAGGGTCTCCGTTTTTCCATGCATTTGAAAGGATAATGTCCCACACCATACGAGCTTTAATGCTCTTAACCGTTTCCCCGTCGCGAGGATTGATAAGGTTATATTCGCCGTCTTCTTCAAGAGCCTGCATAAACGCATCGGTAACCGCTACTGAAATGTTAAAATTTTGCAGAGTTTTCATATCGGCTTTCATTTGGATGAAATCCAGAATATCCGGATGGTCTATACGTAAAATGCCCATATTGGCACCTCGTCTTTTTCCTCCTTGTTTAATAACATCGGTCGCCGCATCAAACACTTTCATAAATGATACCGGTCCCGAAGAAACGCCCGTTGTTGAGTGAACCAAGTCGTTTGAAGGTCGGAGACGGGTAAATGAAAATCCTGTACCACCACCACTTTTATGTATAAGGGCTGCATCTTTTAAGCTTTCGAAAATACCCTCCATTGAATCTTCAACCGGTAAAACAAAACACGCCGACAACTGACCGATTTCTGTCCCTGCATTCATGAGAGTTGGAGAATTTGGCATAAATTCAAGCTCTTTCATCATAGTAAAAAACTTTTCTTCAACTTCCTGCTGATTACCATCATAATTTTTTTCCGCTTCCGCGATTGCTCGTGCAACTCTTCGTAACATATCTTCAGGTGTCTCTACAGTGTTCCCTTGGTCGTCTTTTAACAAATATCGTTTTTCCAATACCTTTAACGCGTTGGTTGAAAAGTTAAGAGAACTGTCTCCTTTTCCAACACCCAAAAT
Organism: Candidatus Peregrinibacteria bacterium; assembly: GCA_014728955.1. Lineage (GTDB taxonomy): Bacteria > Patescibacteriota > Gracilibacteria > UBA1369 > PNNO01 > PNNO01. The sequence continues at coordinate 4,171 of WJKT01000008.1, read as the reverse complement.
CGCTTCTTTCTGCTCTCGCTCTTCTGCACGTTTTTGTCTGTAAATAATATATGCTTTTGCTGTTTTTGCATGTCCGCCTTCGATAAGAATTTTTTCCACTAAATCCTGAATTTGTTCCACGGTTGGGATTTCATCTTCATTTTTAAAGAAAACTTCAAGAACAGCCGTAACTTGATTGGAGATCTTTTCCGCTTCAGACGGATCGGTTCCTCCTACGGCTTGCGCAGCTTTCCAGATAGCTTGCATAATTCTTTCCTGGTCAAAATCAACAATTCGACCATCACGTTTTTGGATTTTTTTGATTGGGGACATGCGTATATAAAGGTTATTAGAATACAAAAGAGGCGCAAAAAGAAAGATGCGAGTTTTACCTCCATCCAATACAGGCTATGTACCTAGAAAGCCTTGCTGAGCGCGAATGAATTAATACAGTTCTGACTATAATCTTCGGGCGGCATGATTGCAATATGAAAACGCAAACTTTAGTTGCAAAAATCCCATATATGTAGCGTTTATCTTTTTGACTACACACTACATGTTGTATTTGTTGAAAAATTGACAACGGTGCCTAGGGGGGAAATGGCGATGTGAAAATACATGTAGGTACCCGCACACTATACCCGTATTTTTGAACTAAATAATTGATCAAACGAGGCGCTAAAGTGCTTTGGCAATAGTTTTACCGAATTTGTGTGCTGCTTTCGGTCCGTTTCCGGTAATAATCGTTCCGTCAATTGTTACCTTTTTCCCCGTGAACCGAGCTCCGAATCCGCTAAGGTCATCGTGAACACCATCCCAACACGTTGCTTTTTTGTCTTGCAATAATCCCGCGTGCCCGAGTATTAATGGAGCAATACAAATAGCTGCAACGATTTTTCCTTTTTCATGGTACGTGCGGGCGAGGGATAATGCTTTTTGATTATCAAAGTATACTTTTGCGCCACCTCCTCCAACAAAAACAAGTGCGTCATAGTGGTCCTCAACTGAATCAAGAAGTACATCAACGGTTACTTCTTCTTTATCGATGCCGCTGACGGCTACTTTTTGTGTGCTGGCAACATCAACGTCAACACCTTTCTTTTCCAGTGCTTCGCGAGTGTGAAAATATTCTTCGTCCCGGAAATTTTCCGGAGCGATAATCATAATAACTTTTTTAGAAGAGAGTTCCATAATGATTGTTTAACGAAATACTTCGTTGCCATTGTAAAATTTGCTATACTATTACGCAACAGCTATCACTATTATTATGGTTAAAAAACGAAAAAAAAGGCAAAAAGAAAAACGTTATTTTATGAGGTTTCCCAAGGAGTTTTATTGGGGAACATCCATGTCGGCACATCAAGTGGAAGGACAAAATATTTTTAATGATTGGTGGGAATGGGAACAGCGAGGGAAAATTCTGAATCGCCAGGTATCCGGAGATGCGTGTAAGCATTACGATATGTACCGTGAAGATTTTAAAATGATGAAGTCGATGCATCATTCCATGCATAGACTTTCCATTGAATGGAGTAGGATTGAGCAAACGGAAGGACAATTTAATACGTCTGAAATCAATCATTACAGAAAGGTTTTAAAAGAGCTCAAAAAGCAGGGGATTACCCCTATGGTAACATTGTTTCATTTTACATTGCCTCATTGGTTTGCAAAGCAGGGAGCCTTTTTACATCCTGATGGTAGAAAGAAATTTATTCGCTATGTACGTCGTGTGGTTCAGGAATTGGGTGATCTTGTTGATTATTGGGTAACGATTAACGAGCCGTATGTGTACACAAATTTTGGTTATTGGGAGGGGTTGTGGCCGCCGGGGAAACATAGCTTGTTTAAATTTAGAAAAGTCTTAAAAGAGCTTCTACATACTCATATAGATGCATATCAGACTATTAAAAAGGTTTATAAAGAGAATGATTGGACTGCTCCTGAGGTTGGGTTTGCAAAAAGCTTTGTGTGGTTCGATCCTCAGAAGAAAAATAGTATTATGAGTCGGGCTGTTTCGGTAATGTATCAATATCTTTATAACAAGCTATTTTTCCGCCCGTTTTATACCGGCAGATATCCTCTTTTATTTGGTTTTGGTAAATTGCACGATGCAAAAAAGAGCTTGGATTTCGTGGGAATGAATTATTATTTTAGATGTGCGTGTCATTTTTCCGCGTTTAAATCTCCGTTGCATATGCGGCTTCGAACCAATACTTCCGTTGAACGAACTTTATTTAATTGGGAGGTGTTTCCAAAAGGATTGTATCGTTTATTAAAAATCACGTATCGAAAAATTAAAAAACCAATTTTTATTACGGAAAACGGTATTTCCACACTTGATGATACGCAGCGAATTTCATATATAGTACGTCATCTTGAAGCTATTCACCGTGCTATGCGGGAGGGGGTTGATGTTCGCGGATATTTGTATTGGTCTTTTATTGATAATTTCGAGTGGGCTGAAGGGTATACTCAACCGTTTGGTCTTGTGGGGATGAATCATCGAACATTTGAACGTATTCCAAAGCCGAGTTCACAGGTGTACGCTGCTATATGTAAAACAGGGAAAATTACCGATAGTATTATTGATAAATATGCAAAGGGTATTAAGGATCGTATACTTAAATAAACCTCTCGGAGATGGACTATATGACGTCATGGCTTGAATGGTACGGTATAAAGTACAGCTATTTGTTTTTGATAGTATTAACTTTGGCTGCTCTTGAAGTGCAAATTGAAGGGAAACATGGCTGGATGAAAAAAATACCGACGTGGCGTGTCAAATCAAAAATTTTCGGATTTTTTATGGGAGGGAAGGAGCTAACGGGATATCTTTTTTATACGTTGTTATTATTGATTCTTTTCTTTCATTTTCCTTTTTTGGGAGGAGCTACATGGTCATTTGCCGCGGAAATTGAAATAATATCGCTTTTGGTTTTGTTTTCGGTTTTCTGGGATTTTTTATGGTTTATTATTAATCCGTATTACGGAATAAAGCGCTTTAAAAAACAGTATGTCTATTGGCATACACAGTGGTTTTTGGGTGTGCCTTTGGATTATATCCGCGGCATCGCCGTGTCGTGCGGTATTTCGTTGATAGCGTTCCCTCTCGGATTTGCCAAATGGCTCTATGCTCTATGTATATTCATGCTTGGAACATTTGTGATTATAGGCATACGTAGAATTGTTTCCAAATTTTAAACATTATCGTACACATCGCGTCTTCCTTGTCTGTCTACATTCCAATGCCATGTTTCCCGGTAATAGTTAGTGCCGAGAAAATATGAAGCCCGCAAGGTACGCTCCATGTGAATCCTTGTTTGTACAGCTTTTCTGTCGTTTCCCGAAATACCCGCCAGGTTGCCGGTTTGCAAAGCTCTTCTATATGCCGATCGCGAACCGCGATATTTATACATTTGCATGCCGGAAATACGAATATCTAATGCGCCGCCGGTATTGTGATGAGATCTTCCTGGTGGAGCAACAAACCGCCTGTTCTGAGCTATTGCCCTGCGTTTAATTTCACGCGGTGAAAGATGAGGGTATTTTTCCCGGAATTTCTTCATTCTTTTTGCCAGTCCTCGATACCAGAGTTTCCGTTGTAATTTTGTACTTCGGTATGCCGATGTTATTTGTACTTTGTGTCCGGACAATTCTGCATATCGTTTAAAAAGAGCATAACGAAGTGCTGCACCGCTGCGAAGTCTGGTTCCTCTGCGTTCGTCGGGAACATGCACAATCGGATCGTCGGGGCGCAGGATAATGTCATTTTTCATATCTATAAGATGCTGTTTACTGGTAATTGACATGATCTCACGCCATTGTCCCAGAAATTGCTTTTCCCGTTCATTACGCGGAATGTATTCTGTTGATCGTACAGTACTTCGTGTTCTTGGTTTACGTGCATAATCAGTATTATCAAGTGTATCCCAATATTCTTTGTTTTTCTTTATATCTTGCGTGGTTGGAGGTGGTGCAATACCGTAAGAGCCGGTGAATTGATCGGCTTCTTTTTTTTGAATATATCGTTTTTGATTTCCGGTGTTGTAGGCTACTGCCTCTCTTTTATATTTTGTTAATTCTTCCGAAGTAAATACGCGAAGGACTTCAATTTTCGTTCCGGAGAAAATAGGAGCATATGATCCGTCTGCAAAATAAAAGTTGCCGTCAAGTCCGCGTCTGGTTGCGATTC
>WJKT01000097.1 GCA_014728955.1 Candidatus Peregrinibacteria bacterium | reverse complement strand
GTATGTGCCTAATGCGGTGATTCGAGCGGAAGTAAAAGGGTCTACTGTTGAAGAAACCGCTGATCTGGCTGTGGATAAGCTTCGTAAACAAATTGAACGATATAAAACAAAAAAACATCGAAGAGATAAAGGGGGAAAATGGATTCCGGAATCAACATTGGAAACCGCTTCGCAGAGCATGAAAGGAAAAGATATGGATGAAATTGTTAAGCGAAAGAAATATGATGATTTGGAGCCGATGAAAGAACAAGAGGCAGCTGAACAAATGGAGCTGCTCGGTCATGATTTTTATGCATTTGTAAATGATGATACCGGTTTGTTTTCGGTAGTGTATCGAAGAACAAATGGTGATTACGGGCTTATTGAATTGGAAAAGAAAAATTATTAATTGTTAATACTCTCTACCAGTGAGCATCATTGAATATAGTGCGCTTTTTGTAACGTGTGGTGCGTGGACATTCTTGGTTTATAGATCTCCAAGAACATCAGTTCTTGTGCTTTCTTTCTTTTTCCCGCTGTACCTTGTTCGTTTTGATATTGCGGGGATGCCTCTTTATCTTATTGAGGCATTGGTGCTTATTGCTGCTATTCCGGTTTTTTATAACCTGATTCGGGGTGAGCATGAAGTGTTGGAAAAAGGTATGGTTTCAAAGATTCTTTATTTGGCAAAAAGTCCTTTTCTCGCTAAAAAGCATCCTGTTAAAGAATTTGTTTTTTCACCGCTTTTCCCGATTACGCTTTTTGTTGCGGGTGCGCTTATCGGCGCTGCCATTGTTCCGGTTGATTCATATAAACATGCATTGGGTATTTTAAAAAGTTGGGTGCTCATTCCCCTTATATACTTTTTTATTGTGTATAGAACTATCCGTACAAAAAGCGATATTCAGCTTGTGATTTATTCATATATTGCGTCAGCGTTTTTATTATCAATTATTGCCGTATTTCAGGCCGTTTCGGGGAACTATCTCACGATTGACAATCGAGCATCCGGGCCGTTTGCATCGGCAAATTATTTAGCTATGTATATTGCTCCCGCACTTATTTATACGGGTGTTCGCGTTTTGCAGACTTTTTTGCATCGACCTTTTGAAACAGCCTCTACACGGTGGAATTATTTTGAACGACGTATTTATTTAAGCGGGATTGTCTCTGTATTGTTTTTAACCCTTATTTTAACGCAGTCATATGGTGGAATTATCGGTGTCTTTTTTACATTCTTCTTTTATATTGTATATGAACGAATAAGGCAGCGAGCACATAAACCCATACGTATATTTTTAAACAAGGTGATTACGTTTATTGCAGTAATTGTCGTCTTGGGTGGGGCGCTTGTTGCAACCCTGAATATAGAAAAATTCCAAAATCTTATTCGTCCCGGAGAGCATACGTCTCTTGGGACCCGACTTGAAATATGGGAAGTGGGAGGAAAATTGCTTACGCAAAACCCTCTGCTTGGTATTGGGCTGGGGGAGTATGAAGCTTTATATAAAGAACATGCCGAATCATTATTGGGACATGTTCCGTTTGAATCTGTTCGCCTTCATTCTCATAATATGTATTTGGAAACGTGGCTTAATACTGGTCTTATAGGGATAATCGCCTTTATGTGGATATTGATCATGGCGTTTTATCACGTCAAAAAGACCATTCCATTATTGCAAAGAGATGAGCGCCATATCATGCTTGCTATTTCCATGATGCTAATTTACGTCATGGTGCATGGCATGGTGGATGTGCCGTTTTGGAAAAACGATTTATCGCTTATGTTCTGGATGATTATCGGTACACTATTTGCTGTTACTCCTCATTTAAAACAGTCTTAACCGCTTGTCGTACGGTAGTATGGTTAGGGTTTTGCGCTATTAGCGATGGCTTTCTTTCTTTTGATGTTCCTTGCGGTCTTATGAGATGGGTAAAAATCTCACGTACTTTTTTGCTCTTTTTTAATTCTTCAGGATCATAGCCTTCTTGTACCAATGCACGATGGATTGAATCGTGAAAATCTTTTATTGTTTTCAGGACCGGCTCATTGTTTTCAACACCAGTTTCTTTGTGTTGTACCGGTAACATTTCTGCTGTCGTAGGTTGTTGTATCATATGGTAGTATTTATATGTGAATAAAAAGGATAAAACTTTAACATTAAAACATCATTATGTCAAGTGCCAAGGCTGGCGTTATACGTGGGACAGTAGTGCATGGCGTTAAAAAAGGACGTAATCTTGGGTATCCAACAATAAATATATCTTTGGAGGAAGGACATAATTGCTTATCACAAGGCGTATATATTTGTCGTATTTTGGTGCGTGATGAATGGCATAACGCACTGATGCATTATGGTGTTAAATCAATGGGGACAAGTGATTCTCAAAAAAAATTCTGCGAAGTTCATGTCTTTGATTTTCATGATGATACGTATGGAGAATCGGTAACGGTTAATCTATTGAAAAAAATCCGTGATGTGAGACAATTTGACTGTGAAGAAGATCTCATACGTCAGATCGACAGGGACATAAATACAGCACATAACTATTTATCGGATCATGCTTAATAAAATCAAAACACTTATTTCAGATACCAATCCGCTTCGCTTGTTTTATCATCAGATAAAAGCTGCTATTGCCGCGCTGGTATATGGGTTTCCCGCACGACACATGAATGTTATCGGGGTAACCGGTACAAATGGAAAGACCACCACCGTTAATTTGATTACGATGATTTTGGAGGAAGCGGGATATAAGGTGGGTATGGCTTCAACCATTAATTTTCAAGTCGGTGATGATAAATGGACCAATATATCAAAACAAACAACAATGAGTCCTTTTACGTTGCAAAAATTGCTGAAACGAATGGTAAAAGAGCAGTGTACTCATTGTGTTTTGGAGGTTTCATCTCATGCTCTCACACAATCAAGGGTACTTGGTGTAAATTTCGATACGGCCGTGTTTACCAATATCACTGAAGATCACGTTGAGTATCACGGCAACTTCCAGCTGTATTTGCAGGCAAAAGGAGGTTTGTTTAAAAAATTAAACAAATCAAAAAGAAAACCGTCGATTCCAAAAGTGTCTGTTCTGAATCTCGATGATCCTCATTTTTCTTATTTTGATCAGTTTATTGTTGATCGTAAATATACTTATGGAATGAAAAAAGGAACGTGTTATGCCACTGATGTAAAACTTCATTCAAGTGGATCGACGTTTCAACTGCACATTCCCAATCATCAAATTGAAATTAATTTAAATCTGTCCGGAGAATTTAATATATATAACAGTCTTGCAGCGACAACAGTTGCTTTGGCAAATAATATCAATTTGCCGTTTGTAAAACGAGCACTGGAGAAAGCTCAAGGAGTACCGGGACGACTCGAATCGCTTGATTTGGGACAGCCGTATGGAATTATTGTTGATTACGCTCATGCAACCGATTCCCTCAGGAAAGTGTTAGCCCTCTATAAAAAATTAACGCCGGGGGAATTATTTGTTGTTTTTGGTGCTACCGGTGGTGGTCGCGATAAATCAAAACGGCCCGAAATGGGTTCTATTGCGGATGAATTTGCCGATATGATTGTATTAACGAATGATGATCCTTACTATGAAGACGAATGGAAGATAATAGAAGGTATCGCCGAAGGTATTGATCGAAAAGAGGGGGAAGGGTTATGGAAAATACCACATCGTTATGAAGCTATTCGGCTTGCATTAACGCTGGCTAAGAAAGGAGATACGGTTGTTATTGCCGGAAAAGGGTGTGAAGAAGTACAGATAGTTGGTGGTCAACGAATACCGTGGGATGATAGGAAGGTGGTTCGTGAACTGCTTTCAAGAGAGGTCGTGGTTGAAATTGACCCCGGAGAGCCACAAGCTAAAGAAAATATTTGCCTTGAAGGATAACTATGGACGGTTTCTTAACTATTTATAAGCCATCAGGGATGACATCGTTTGATGTTATTCGTTTTGTGCGATCAATTAAAAAGGTGAAAATGGGGCATATCGGTACGCTTGATCCTCTTGCGGAAGGCGTATTGGTTATTGCACTCGGACAGGGAACTAAACTGATTGAATATATGATGGATCATACTAAGCGCTATGTTGCAGAAATTACACTTGGCAAAGAATCAACTACCTATGATGCGGAAGGAGAGCTTCGGCACATCAGTGATATAAAACCGTCAAAAGAAGAGGTTGTAGCAGTTATTGATGAGTTTACGGGAGCATTAACACAAGTTCCGCCGGTTTTTTCCGCTTTGAAAATTAACGGGAAGCCGGCGTATAAGCGTGCCCGTGCAGGAGAATCAATTACCATGAAAAAGCGAAATGTTACTATACATGAACATACGCTTGAATCGTATCATTATCCTACTATTAGGGTTTCGGTAACATGCAGTACCGGAACATATATTCGGTCACTGGCTCATGACATAGGGGAACATTTGGGAACGGGGGGCTATCTTTCTTATTTACAGCGAACCGCTATTGATACATTTACTATGGAACATAGTTGCTCGCTTGAACAGCTTAAAGAAAGGGGAATTGAACCGTTTTTGTTACCGTTAATTCGCGGCATTGGTGATATGCCTCGAAAAACTATTACGGCACAGGAGTACAAAAAATTGCAACATGGTGCTTTTGTTCAAGGAACTTTACCAAAAAATGTTGCTATTTGTGCCGCAATTTTTAACAATGATCTTGTTGGTATAATGGAGCCAGCTCCCGTAAAAAATCATATCAAATTTAAAAAACATATTCACGTGGCTTAACCGGCATTCTATGATGCATTTTGTTTTCTCAGCGCTGTTTGCTTTTGTATCGACCGCTATTCTTGTGCGGGCGGCATTGCATTTTTTTCCAAAATGGGGGCTTATGGATAAGCCGAAACAGTATGGTCTCAAACGTAAACCAATTCCTTATTATGGAGGAGTTATTCTGTTTATTGTTTTTGTTGGTGCGACGCTTCTTTTTGTCCGGCTTGATACTCATGTAATCGGACTGCTTATTGGCGGCGCGCTTATAGCATTGATTAGTTTTTTGGACGATTTATTTGATATTAATCCGTGGATACGGCTTTTTGTTCAGTTAATGGCTGCATTAACCATTGTTATTTCCGGCATAGGGATTAGTTCTATAAGTAATCCTTTTGGCGGAGATATTGTGCTTGATCGTTTTGGCATCAAGTTTTCTTTTGGAGATTTGATGTTTCAAATAACCCTTTTAGCTGACCTTTTTACCATTATTTGGATTGTACTTATTGTCAATACAATGAATTTCCTTGATGGTCTTAATGGCCTTGTGAGCGGCGTTTCTTTTATCGCTGCAGTTACTTTTTTTGCATTAAGTATCGGAGAACACAATGTTATTGATCAAACGACGGTTGCAACACTTGCCAGTATTGTTGCGGCAAGCTGTCTGGCTTTTTGGCTTTTTGATTTTCATCCCGCAAAAATCTTAATGGGGGATACGGGCAGTATGTTCTTGGGTTTTCTTATAGCTGTTTTTGCGATTTATTCGGGAGGGAAAGTTGCAACAGCATTTCTTGTTCTGGGGTTCCCGATTCTGGATGCTTTTTGGGTAATTACAAGAAGAATTGTGCAGGGAAGGTCTCCCATGCAAGGTGATCTGAAGCATTTGCATCATCGTTTGCTCGAAGTGGGCCTAACGGAAAGAAAGGCATTGTTGCTTATTTATGCTCTTTGTGCGTTCTTTGGCGGTAGTGCGATTTTCCTTGGGACCACACAAAAACTGTTTTTAATGATTGCCATGGGAGTAATTATGGTAATAATGGCTACTATTATTGTTTTCTATGGTCTTAAAAAACTAAATAAGCTTTAGTTGATTTATTCGCATAAGCTCTTTAGAATAAAACCCCACTTTACTATTACGTAAACATTAAGGCTTGTCAGATATTGTTGGTGACATTAAGGCAAGGCTCAATATTGAGGACGTTGTTGCTCAATATGTTCGTCTTAAACCGTCCGGAAGGAATCTCAAAGGGTTGTGTCCTTTTCATCAAGAAAAGACGCCCAGTTTTATGGTGAGTCCGGAAAAACAAATCGCCTATTGTTTCGGCTGTCACAAGGGCGGTGATATGATTAATTTTATTGAAGAAGTTGAAGGTGTTGAATTTAAAGATGCGATTACTATTTTGGCCGATAAAGCGGGAATTGATATGGCTCAATATACGCTCTCCGAACCAAAACATTCCACGTCGGAGAAAAGCGATTTATATGCTATGCATGAATCTGCAGCTTCTTTTTACGAAGATATGTTGTGGAAAACCGAAAAAGGTGAAAAAGTGCTTGCTTACTTGCGAAACAGAGGATTAAATGACGAAACGATACGTACGTTTCACTTTGGATTGGCTCCGGATTCATTTGACAAGACGCATCTTTACTTGGTGAAACAAGGATACTCACGCAAGCATATTGTGCTTTCCGGTATCGCTATCAGTAAAAATACACAGGGTGATTCTGTTTACGATCGTTTTCGAGCCCGATTGATGATTCCAATTTATGATACGGTTGGAAGAATGGTCGGTTTTGGTGGAAGAGCGCTTAAAAAGGATGATCAGCCAAAATATCTTAATTCTCCCGATTCGCCCATATATAGGAAGAGTGATGTGTTATACGGTTACAATTTTGCTAAAGATTCTGTTAAAAAAGAGGATTCAATTATTTTGGTTGAAGGATATTTTGATGTGATCATGTCGCACCAAACGGGTGTGAAGAATGTAGCGGCAACATCCGGTACGGCCTTAACACCACAGCAGGTTAAATTGATTAAGCGGTTTACCAAAAATATGATTTTTAGTTTTGATACCGATAAAGCGGGTATTGAAGCTGCTAAAAGAGGTTTTGAACTCGCCCAGCACGAAGAGATGAATGTACGTGTTCTTCATAATATGGCGGCTAAAGACCCTGCTGATTTTATTAAAGACAATCCTGATCAATGGTCTACAATCATTAATAATTCGATACCCTTCATGCAGTTTTGTATCGACGAAGTTGTCTCGTCTCACAATAACAGTTCATTGCAGGGAAAAAAGAAAATACTTGCTGAACTTAATCCTTTTTTTCAAATATTATCGAGTTCTTTCGAGAAAGATTATTTTGTTCGCGAGCTTGCACAAAAACTTGATATTAAAGAAGTGGTAATTTATGACGAATTAAAAAAGAAAAAAGGGCATCGTACATATACGCAATCTGACAATCAAAAAAAACCTGATACCGCAACAAAAAAAATCGGGACATTAGACCTTTTACTGACCCTTATTATTGAATATCCTGCCTTATTAGAAAAAGAATTTGCGGCTATTCCTGAAAAAATGCTTGAAGAAAACGAAAAAAGCATTTACAACGCGGTTAAAGATAACTATAATTTGCTTCGAGCAGAGGGTAAGAGGAAGGAATTTTTGGCGTGTCTGAATGACGAAATACAGCAGAGAGTTGAGATGATCTCTCTTTTCGTTGATGAAGTCTACGGAAACTATAATGAGCATATGCTGCAGGAAGAGGCGCAAAAATTACTTGATAAGATTATAAAAAGATTGCTTAATAGGCAAAAACGGACACTATCTGCTCGGATTCGAGAAGCGGAAAAGAATGGAGATACATCAACGGCTAAAGAATTACTGGTCAAACTTCAACAACTCATGAGCTCTTAAATAATATCGTATGGTACGTACTCGAAAATTCATTGTCCATCCCAGTGAGGACAAACTCTCGGAATTTCCCAAGGAAGTCAGAACCCTTGTAAAAAAGGGGAGGCAACAGGGATTTGTTACGCAACAGGAATTAATGAAGGCGGTTCCTAAGGTCGAAGAAGATCTGTTATTGCTTGATGAAATATATGGGCTTTTTCTTGATTTGGGAATTGATGTTATAGATGTTAAAGATGCAATGATTTGGAAGAATAAAGAGGAAAAGAAAGATAAGGAAAAGAAGAAAAAGGAAAAGAAAAATGTTGAATTGCGTGAAATTGCCAACGATTCCATTCGATTGTATTTGTGTGAAATAGGAAAGGTTCCTTTATTAACCGCAAAAGAAGAAATTGATTTGGCTCGCGCCATTCGAAAAGGAGATCAAACGGCTAAGCAGAATCTTGCTGAAGCCAATCTTCGTTTAGTGGTCAGTATTGCAAAAAAATATATCGGACGTGGTTTATCGTTTTTGGATCTTATCCAAGAAGGAAATATCGGTCTGTTTAGAGCGGTTGAAAAATTTGATCCAAACAGAGGATTTAAATTTTCAACATATGCAACTTGGTGGATTAGGCAGGCTATAACCCGTGCTATTGCCGATCAGGCGCGAACGATTCGTATTCCGGTACATATGGTTGAAACCATTAATAAGTTAACGCATGCACAACGACGTCTTGTACAGGAATTGGGTCGTGAACCTCTCATTGAAGAGCTTGCTGCGGAAATGGACATGGATATTAAGAAAGTTCGTCATATTATGAAGATTTCTCAGGATATTGTGTCTTTGGAAGCCCCTGTTGGAACCGAAGAGGATAGTAAACTGGGAGATTTTATTGAAGATGACGATGCGCTTTCTCCATCGGATGCAACCAATCGTCAAATTATCAAAGAAAATATTCATGAAATGCTGCAGTATCTTTCACCGCGTGAGCGTAAGATTATCGAAATGCGGTTTGGATTAAAAGATGGGGTGGGACATACGCTTGAAGAAGTGGGGCATGAATTTAACGTTACCAGAGAACGTATAAGACAAATTGAAGCGAAAGTATTGCAAAAACTAAAAGAGCATCCGACCAGCGTCAAAATTAGACCTAATTAATACATATTTTAACGTATCATTACTATGGTAGCCTCAAAGACAGATGAAAAAGTAACACTTGTAACCAAAGATGGATATAAGAAACTTGTTGAAGAATTGGATAATTTAAAAAATGTCAGACGCAGGGAAATTGCCGAGCGCATTAAAGAAGCAATTAGTTACGGAGATTTATCCGAAAATTCAGAGTATGAAGAAGCAAAAAATGAACAAGCTTTTGTTGAAGGAAGAATTTTAGAACTTGAAGAAAAGGTTAAAAGTGCAAAAATTATTGATGATAAAAAGAAAAAATCAGTAAAAACAGTACAGCTCGGATCAAAAGTTAAGGTTAAAAATAAATCTATTAAAGGATCAAAACCTGCTGAATATGTTATTGTCGGTTCAACCGAAGCAGGATATGAAAATAAAATTTCAAATGAATCACCGGTTGGGAATGCCCTGCTTGAAAAAAGCGTTGGTGACAAAGTAAAAGTAAGTGTACCTGCCGGTATTATGGAATATGAAATTCTCAACATAACTTAATGGCGTACTCTCGAAGAAAGAAGATTATTAAAATAATACTACACGTTTTTGGTGTATTGTTATTTGTTGTGGCTACATCGTATGCACTTCTTGCCGCGTATGGATATCAAATAGATTTGCTACATCGTAATATTGTTAAAACAAGTATTATTGATATTGATAGTCGCTATCCTGCTGCCTCGCTTTTTATTGATGATGTACAGGTTGCAAAAAAACTTCCGTTTCAAGTTGAAAGTATAGAGCCCGGGACGTACAGTCTTACGGTTACGCAGGAAGAATTCCATACCTGGCACAGAACGGTTGACGTTTTGGAAGATGTGGTAACGATTGTTGATGATGTATATCTTGTCCCTATTGATATTGATGCATACAGAGATACATTGTCTCTTCAATTTGCGTATGATGAAACCTTTGTGATTCGCGATACCGTCTTTTTTGTTGATTTGGGCGAACGCAGAATATATAGAGCGAATATGACACATGATACCCTGATTTTTAATGAAATTGAAATCCCGGAAGATATTGTGTATAACAGGGTGTATCCGGTTGGAGCGGGGTACTTGGCCTTTGATTCAGAAGATCGAGCGTTTGTTTATGAAATTGATACAAAGGAATATAATGAAATTTTAATACCTGATGAATTTAAGCAGTTCACTTTACTGTATCGTTCTTCATTACAGGGGATATATGAAAACAACGGTTCATTGTTTGTTGTTGATATAAGTGACAAGGGCGTGTTTCAAGAAATCACGTTATTGCATAAACTTGATGAGCAAGTGGATTTACAGGTGCAGTCTGTAGATGCGCATGTACTTGTTATGCTTAATGACACATTGTATGAATACAAAGATCATCGACTACTTGCCATAGATACGGTGGTTTCGGCATTGCCTCATGTTTCGCCTCACGGTGATGCGCTTTTGTATCAAACGAAAACCGGAGAAGTATATGTATATTCTTTTGAAATGTCCCAGAAAAACCTCATTGCACGCTTTGCCGATAAAAGCACTACCGTTAAGTGGCTTTCTTCGGGCAAACATTTTTTATTGATGAGAAATAATGCAGTACATGTATGTGACATGATGATGGATAATTGCCCGGTTTTATTTTCTCGAAATTTCATACGCGCACTCTATGTTATGCAAACAAAACCCCTCTTAATTGTTATAAACAAAGAGGGGATTGAGCGAATTGATTTAACGTTCGGTGATCAGTAATTATTTCTTCTTCTTTTTGGTTGAGTATTTCTTCTTTTTTGCCTTTTTCTTTTTCGTCTTCTTTTTTAATTTTTTTATTTCCGGATATGTCGTAAAGAATTCATAGATGTTGTATCCCACCAAAAATAAAGAAACAAGTAAGGTAACGTATAAAAGAAAACGCATACTTAAATAGGGGACAGCACTTGTTCGTGATGCGGTAAGTATAATAAGTGCTACGGCTATCCAAATAAAATGCCCCGGTGTTCTTTTATATACACGACGAAATGCCTTTTTTTCTTTTTTTACAATAATAAAAACTTTGAGTGCAATGGCGATAACAATAAGCCCGATTGCATATGCATACATAATGGTCGCATAATTAAACGCTGATCCCGGGATAGGGCTAAACAGGTAGCTAAGAGCTTGCATAACAAATATCGGTTAGGAATATATTATTTCTTTTTTTTGGTGCTCTTTCTTTTCTTTCTTCCCGTCGATTTCTTTTTTCCGGTTGTCTTCTTTTTCTCAGTTTGTTCTTTTGAACTTTTTTTACTGCTTTTACTTTTACTGCGAGAACGTGTTTTCTTTTTTCGTGGTTTACGTTTTCTGCGGGTTTTTTTCCCTTTTTCCTTTTCATCTTTTTTAATTTTTGTTGCTTGTGCGAGTGCTTCATATTCAAGATCTTCGAAGAATTTTTCTATTAATGTTTTTGACGGTCTGATACCCAAATAAATAAGCAATCCGAATATGTTAAGCATGACAACCAATGCTATTGAAATAAGTTGATATATAACATTGTTTGTTCTGCTAATAATATCTTTTGTTGTCCAAATAATAAGGGAAACCCAAAGCAAGATCAGATATCCCAAAAGTATAGTTATAAGAATTCTCGATACGTCGGGATTGGACATCCAGGAAACAAGTTCAGATAGTGTTGGCATAATTACGTGGGGTCAGATTGTTTTAGTGCACGTTGGTTATTATAACGTTTTAAAGACTGTACGCCAATAAGAATAATCAGAATAATGATTCCAAACCATTGTTCTTCACGTAATCCGGCAATAATAAGTACATCATCTCCGCGAATGAATCCTTGTAAAAATAAATAAAGACTGTATACGCCAACACCGATAGATGTGGTTTTTCCCGCTGACGGTCTTTTTTTTCTATAATATATGAATAGTGAAAGTGCTAAAATAATGGTAAATAAAAATGAATAAAGTTGTATTGGATGTATAGGAACCGCATATTTAATTGACGGGTTATCAAAAATCATACCCCAGGGTAGAGAGGTGATATTTCCGTACGCACTTCCATCGAGAAATGTTCCAAGGTGTCCGGTTGCTAATGCAAATAACACGGCAATAGTAAGAATATCGAACCATTTTTTTGTTTGTTCCTTTTCTTTTTTTGTGTAATAAAATAGCGCTACCGCAAGACCCATTAAGCCGCCTATTAAGGACAAACCCTTGTCCCATATAAATAAACCATGTATAACGTTTTGTGTCGTAAATTCAGGGAAGTAGTATGAAAAGTTTCGTATGAGAAATACTAACCTTGATCCTATAAGCGCCCATATGAAAAGTCCAAAGCTGTGATTGTAAATAAAATTAATATTGAGCCTTTTTTTATGTGCTAATTGAGTGAAAATAAAAACACCCAATAAAAATCCCAAGCCGGCGAAAAGCCACAATGAGTATATGATTATCGGACCGATTTGTATGAGTACGGGAAACATAAGGTGCTGCTATTGATCATTACGATCAAAATTGTACCTAAAGTTATGTGCTGTGTGCAAATTAAAAATTAAAAACAATAACCAAAGAGGCCAGTGCAAAAACCGGGAAAATAATAATTCCCGCTACAGCATTTTTTTTGAAGAAATTCAGTTTAATGCTGGTTGCAACATGTAAAAGGAATATAAGCGGTAATATATATTTAACCAGGCCGCTATTAAAAAGGAAAAACAATGTTGGAATGTCTGATCCGGTATAGAGGAGATCTTTATAAATAATAAGCTCGGCAATAAAATAATACACAAGATAATAAAAGAGGAGCCATCCGCTCAGTCCGTTTATTACTGAGATTACTTTTTCAAGCCCGGTAAGTTCTCCCTGCGCATTCATTGCTTTCTTTTCATTCTTTCTTAAGACACGCAAGGTTTGTTTTAATTCTTTTTTCTTATCGCGCAGTTGCTTAATACTTTTGCTTGCCGCCTTTTTATATTCTTCATCTTTCGATTTTAAAACAATTTGATAGTACTGTTTTAAGTCACGATTAAGATTACTTATTTTCTTTTTTATTATTCTAATATCTTTACTTTCCGAAATGAATTTTAAGATGATTGTGTAAAAGATATTGGTTATTTTATCTCCCAAAGGAATTTTCTTTTTACCTTTGATATGCTCGGATTGCCACCTCTCAATTTGCGATTGCAGATCTTCATAGATGCCAAAATCTTTGCCACGCTGAATGGTGTTAATCATTTCTTGCGTATCGGTGTACAGTTTTAATTTCTCTCCTAATCTGCTCTTTTTTGAAGTGAATATTTCAGCTCTTTGCAGATATTTTAAAAGGTCCTGACATGTTGATTTCAGATATTCGAGATTGGTGGTGTTTTTAAGTCGCAAAATTTTATTTACGAAATCTTTTATGCGTTGTTTGCTTTGTGGATTGAGGTCGTCACCAAATGTATCAATTGCTTTTGATACCTTCTTTAATACAAAATCAACTTGTCGCATAACCAGTGCTTTTTCTCTTTCAAAATTACGATCAATCTTTTTGATTTTTTCTTTATGAAATTTTTGTGTGTTTTTCTGAACTTCTTTTTGGTATTCCTTCATCAATGATATAACGCCTTCCTTCTTTTGTTTTTCTTTCTCTTTCTTTGGTAGATCTTGGTTAACAATATAGCGTACATCGAGATCATATTCCGTAATAAGTCGTTTAAAAGCACTGTAGCGGTCATCGGCTACAATGGTGCCGGTTATATTTTTCTTTTGTTTATCAATACCGTTAAATTCGAAAGTTGTTCCTTCTTTTGATTGTTTTTTTTCTTCCGCTTTTTCAATAGATACGATAGAAAAGCCCAGCTCTTTTAAGTCGTTTTGCGCGACATCAAGACTTGGGGCGTCTACAACACCCGAGAGCTGTCTGTTTTCTTTGTTAACGACAATATAGCGGAATTTTGGCATAACGTTATGGTGACATTATCAGTCTATCATAATAGTATACCTTATTTATGCGCTTTTTTGAATACTAGCTTCAACAAAGCCGTAAAATAATGGATGTGGTTTGTTTGGTCGTGATAAAAATTCCGGATGGAATTGAGAGCCGATCATGAACGGATGATCTTCGATTTCAGCTATTTCAACAAGATTTTGCTTTGGATTGATTCCCGAAACGACGAACCCTTTTTTCTGTAGCCGTTTTTTAAAGGTATTATTAAATTCATATCGATGTCTGTGTCGTTCATGTGTAGTATTTTTGTTGTACAATTTTTTCGTTTTGGTTTTTGGTACAAGTTTGCACGGATATGATCCAAGACGAAGCGTCCCTCCTTTTTCACGTTCGGCAGATTGTCCGGGAAGGAAATGAATGATATATTTTTTTGGATCTATTTTTCCTTCTTCATCAAATTCTTCAGATGTTATTTTGGGATCTTTAAGGGCGTGCCGTGCAAATTCAATAGACATAATTTGCATACCCAAGCATAAGCCGAGGTAAGGAATTTTTTCTTCACGTGCATATTTTGCGGCTTGTATTTTTCCTTCCGTTCCTCTAATTCCAAATCCTCCCGGCACTACAATGCCGTCGGCTTTTTTTAATTTCTTCCATGTTTTTTCATCATTTTCTTCCAATTTCTCAGAATCGATCCATATTAAATCAAGACTTCTGTCCTGGTGATAACATGCTATTTTAAGGGACTCAATAACACTAATATACGCAT
>WJKT01000096.1 GCA_014728955.1 Candidatus Peregrinibacteria bacterium | reverse complement strand
TCCATCTCGTTATCACTGAGAAGTTGATTCTCAAGAACTCTGATCCAGGCGGCTGATTGTGCAAATTGAGTAGTTTCCATTTATGCAGGGAATAACATTTTAGCAATATCCAATTCGAGATCATCTCGAAGTTGTTTGTGTAAGATTGATTCAAAAGAATTATCAACTTCAATTTTTTCAGATTGAAGAATAAATCCTCCTTGTATGTCAGCTGATTTATCAGCCATGGTGTATTTTTTTCCCGATTCTTCCAATGCTTTTTTTGTTTCATCTTCTTTGCCTTTTGCCGGGATAACACGCACACCATCTTCTTCAATAGTGGTTTTTTTAAGAAGAGTCGTTATCAAATTTTGATATTCGTCTTCTTTAACCAACGCTTCAAGTGCTTGGCTGAAAATAGTATCAAGCAGTTCACGTTTTTCTTTGAGCAGCTTATTTTTTGCTTCCATTTTTGCTACCGTTTCCATCTTGTTTAAAATCTTCTTTGAATTTCTTGCAACTTGTTCATCCATCTCTTTTTTCGCGTTCTCTTTCTTCTTCTCAAAATCAGCTTCCAATGTAGAGAGTTTAGCTTCAAACTGCTCATTAAGATCTTTCATCTTAGCATCAGTTTCTTCTTTAATTTTTTCTAAGATATCTGATAGAGCCATATTTTATGTGGGTTAGTTTCATTATCTTCCGGGAACCTCCTTAAGCGTTGTGCCAAGGAGGCTATATGAAAAACAACGATTATACCTGAATTCCAAATATAAGTAGTACCGATACAAGAAGTCCGAGTACAGCGTAGGTTTCTACCATCGCTGACATGATAACCGCTTTACCGGTGTTCGTCGCGTCTTTTGCTACTGCGTTCAAGCCTGCTGCTGATACACGTCCCTGGTGCATACCAGAGAAAAGACCTGCTAGGCCAACCGGAATTCCAGCTCCGAAGAACTGCCATCCTGTTGAGATGTCAATCGCAGTTGCTGATCCACCAATAAGTCCGATTTGGATCAAAATAAGAAGTGCTCCAAGGAATCCGTAGATACCTTGTGTACCTGGGAGAGCTTGCAAGAGGAGGATTTTACCAAAGAGTTCCGGTTTTTCACTGATAACTCCTGTACCAGATTGTCCTGCAACTCCTACGCCGATACTTGATCCGATTCCTCCGAGTGCCGCAGCAATTGCTGCACCTGCTACTGCGAGGGCGAGTCCTGTATCAATTTCAAACATATGCGTTTAGTTAAAGATATATAAAAATTATTTTTCAGTGATAAGTATGTATTTACATGCCTTTCGGAGAGGTTTAAAGGCTTTTCCTCCACCTTCCATAAACTTGCCGAAAAATTCAACAAATTGAAGACGACTAGAGTGAATGAATGCTCCAAGTGTTGAGATGGCAATATTAAGGGTGTGGCCGATAACAATAACGACAATGGCAAAAAGAATACCAATTACCGGGATGTTTCCAACCAGACCGCCGATGGTGTTAAAGGCGAAACCGATAATTCCGGTTCCCAATCCGAGCGCCATAAGACGAGAGTACGAAAGAATGTCGGCAAAATAACCAACAAGTCCGTAGAGCGATAGTACGCCCGATAAAAATTTAAGTACAATGTTTTTTTGCTTTCGTCCCTGGGTAAGTATGAGCGCGCCAATACCGAAATAGACCAAATAGGTAATAGTTTGCGCGTAATCTCCAAGGAATATTCCGGCTTTGCTGACACCGAACAGTCCGATAACTACAAGGAAATAGAACCATAAGAAACTATCGAACAATGCATCCCATATTTTCTTTTGTTTAAGTTTCCAGAACCCATCGATAAGAACACCGAAGAGTACTTGAACATATCCTAGAATCGCTGCAAGGATAAGGAATGTTAATGGGCCGTTTCCTTCTGTTGCACTGATAATCTGCCATTTAAACGCTTTAACCATTTCTCCGTCAACCATCTTTTCGTATGTGAGGAAGCCCGGTGCCTGTTCGGCGGTCATACCGAACCAGCCTCCGAAGAGTGCTCCCAATATAAAGGTGACAATTCCACCGAACATCAATAGTTTTACCAGTTTTTTGGTTCCTTCCGGGAATTTAAGAAATTTAAGAGCCAGTCCGCATATAACAAACAAAAGCAGTCCGTAACCCGCATCGGTCAAACAAAGACCGAAGAAGATAATAAAGAATGCAGACAGGAACGGTGTCGGATCGATTTCGTTAGGAAGTGGCAAACCGTAAATACTGGTTACCGACTCGAACGATCCCATAAAACCTTTATTCTTGATTTCAACCGGCGCTTGTTCTCCTTCTTCAGGTTCAACTTCGGTAATTTCAAACGCGGAGGTTAATTGCTGCAGTTTATGCTTAATGGTTTTCATCTTTTTAACCGGAACCCATCCTTCAAGTGTAAAGGTGTAGGTAGTGTCGTATGTCATTTGCTCGGCATAGATTTTGTCACGTTCCCACACATAGTAATCATGTACTATTTGAAGGTCTTCATTCTTTTTTGCGATAACCTTTAATTCTTCTTTTTGCAGTTCGAGTTGTTTTTCGATTTCACCTTTCTGTTTTTTAATTTCTGCCAATTCCGTTTTTACATCGTGTGATTTGCGTGGAAGCTCAGCTTCCGAAAATTTATGCATCATGAGTACTTCTCGAAGTTCTTTTTCGGCCTCTTTAACAAAAGTGAGCGCCAGATAACTGGTACTTTCGGTTTCTTCAACAACATGTACCGTAATAAGATTTGAAATTTTGGCAATATCTTCCTGTAAAGCAGAACGATCTGTTTTATTGAGCGTACCGACAATTGTCATGGTGCGCTGTGTTTCACCGATGTGGTCAAGCGGCATAGAAAGACTTTGCCATGGTGAAATTTCTTCTTGTGTTGCGCTGAGAGCTGCGTGTTCATTGTTAAGTGTTGCAATTTCTCCTTCTATCGTCTGACACTTGTCGACAAGCGGTTGATAATTGAATTCCTGTGCTTTTTTACGCACCTCTTCTATAGTCATAGTAAGAGGGCCTTCCACAAGGCTCCGTTTTTTTGCAAACGGCTTAATGAGTTTTAAAACGAATTCTATATTAGCGATAGCAAGCTCAGCTTCGTGAGCCGCTTCAACTTTTACTTGTGGCCTTTCAGCGCCCTCCTGAGAAACTTCGGTAAGCTCCATAATCCCCAACGCTTGCAGGGTATCGAGCAACCTCTGCCGGTGCGCAGTAGAAGCTACAAGTTGAATTTTTTGCATTGAAATAACAGCCATATCTCTATTTTAGGTAAGTTAGAGCGCTACGTGTTTTTTGAATGATGCGACTACTTCTTTCGTGGCATCATCCTTTTTAGAGGTGGCTTGAGAGATGAGAGAAGTCCGACGAGAGTCTTCATCGTCGGTTATTTTTTTGAAAGCAGACATTGCTTCCTGCTTTGCAGTTTGGAGTGCGGCTTGCCCTTCTTTGCGAAGAGTGTCTTTATATGATTCGAGGTCTTTTTCTCGCTGCATGGTTTCTTCCTCGAATTTTTTGTGGTTTTCTTGCTTCAGAGCGGTAATTTGCTCTTCTGCTTTGGCTTCTTGATCTTTGATCGTTGTAACAGGATCTGCGTTCATATAAAATTAGGCTATAGTTCATTTCCCGCAGATATTAGTTTTCTGCTCCAAAAAAGTCAATACTAAAAAAATAATTTTTCATAGCGGGAGGGGTAAAAGCGCTTGACAAAAAATGCAAAGTTGTTTTAACATACACAGCCTTTATATAATAAGGAGTTGTATGGCATCTGCAGAAAACAATGAAGAGTTATGTGATTCACTTTTTGATCCCGATGTTGACCTTTCCAAGTGTGAGCAGGGGTTTGTTAATCTTGTTGATCTCATACGGGAAGACTCTGTTTTGCGTGTTTCCGAAAAGATGAGACGTGAGTTGCAAGAAGCGTACAACAATGTGCTTAATAAAAATCCTCAGCTTGTTGCAGATGTTATTAATAAGCTCGATGCACGATACCGAAACGACGCGAACTTTTGCCGTGCCGTTCAGTATATTCTTGAGGAAGAAGGCGCGTTGACCGAAGAAG
>WJKT01000095.1 GCA_014728955.1 Candidatus Peregrinibacteria bacterium | reverse complement strand
TGCCATGCGAGCACAAGGACTTGGCGCAAACGTAATTGTTACAGAAGTTGATCCGTTCCCGGCCCTGCAGGCTCACATGGACGGATTTAGAGTTATGAAGATGGAAGAGGCCGCCCCACTTGGTGATATTTTTATAACGGTTACAGGAAACAAGCACGTTATACGACCCGAACACGCAGATCATATGAAAAATGGTGCGATTTTGGCAAATTCGGGCCATTTTGACATCGAAATTGATGTTGCGGGCATTGACACCTTAAGTACCTCAAAAAAGCGTGTACGGCCATTTATGAAACGTTACACGCTGCCTGGTGACAAACATATCTATATTTTAGCTGACGGACGATTAATAAACTTAAGTGCGGCGGAAGGACATCCAAGTGAAGTAATGAGCATGAGCTTTTGCGGGCAGGCACTTGCTTGCGAGCATCTGGTTAAAAACAAAGGGAAACTGGATGCGCGCGTTCACCTGCTTCCTAGCGAGTTAGACGACGAGATCGCACAACTTCAACTGGACGTGATGGACGTTAAGATAGACGAACTTACTCCGGAACAGATAGAGTATTTAAATTCATGGCGGGAAGGAACGGCGTAGGGAGTTAGCGAGATATTAAAAAAGAGCCCCCTTATTCAGAGGGCTCTTTTAATTTGTATAAATATTACATCATGCTCCAGTCATAGAAGAGCTGTGCAACATCGGCACGTTTCATCCCGGCATTTAAATCTTCATAAACCGTAAGCTCGTTTGCAGTAGCAAAGTCTACGTACTTTTGATACCACTCTCCTTCTGTTGTTTCTGTAAGTTCCGCGTCTGCTGTCTCCAAGAAAATCTTCATCATTTCTACGTAATTTACAACGTCTGCCGGTCGGAACGTTCCATCAGAATATCCTTCAATAATTCCGGCTGTCTGAGCTGTATTTAAATATCCCATGTACCAAGCTCCGAGTTCTGTGTCGCTGAATCCAAGGTCTGTTCCGTCATCCTCGAGCATTTCGTAATTAAATCCTTCTGTAATCACTTTTACTGTTTCTGCGCGGTTAATTTCAAGATCAGCACCGAACGTTCCGTCAGGATATCCGCTAAAGATTCCCTGGTCTTTTACGTACTGGATTGCAGGACAATAAGGGTCGTTGAATGCAATATCGGTAAAGCCGGCACATCCTTCCATTTCTTCCATTCCATAGTCCACGCTTACTTCTCGAAGAACAGGAGTAACAGAGGGGTCGACTGTAGACATCTCAACCTTCCATCGAAGATCACGTCCCGGATAGGTAAAGGTATGCGTTACACCCGGTTCAACTGACTCCCAGTTCTCCCCATCCGCAGTCATATAAAAGTCCATTGTCTGATCGTTCAGATCGCCGTCGGCAATAAGCATAGCATCAGTCACATAGTAGCTCTCCGGAAATTGATCAGCACTCACCTCAAGAAGACTAACCGAGGTTGCGGTACCTTGAAGTGCATATGTATCCGGCTGCTCAAGACCACCCATGTATTCATAAAAGACCTCTTTATTATCAGGATCTCTATAAAGCGTATTTCCATTAATCATATAGAGACTTTGGCTAACACCATCCAATGCAAAATCATAGTCTTTTACTGCAGTTATTTTATCCGGATCATAATCCATTTTTTGCCATACCTCTCCATTATCATACGTAACGTAAAAACCAAGATCGGTTAAAATAATATAATCAACAGCATAAATAAATGATATTTCTTCGGGAATATCAAGCTCATAAAACGTCATACCATCAGTGGCATAATATACTTTGTTTTCCTCAGTTAGAACCATCAAATGACCGTCAGTTAATGTTTTTTGCTTTATTTCAAAATCACGAATTGCAGCAGGAAACTGATATTCCAACCATGTATCACCATAATCTTCAGTTTTCAGTAATGTATCACCATTTACCACATAGAAAATATTATCTACCAATTGTGTTGGTACATATCGAAAGTTTTTAACCGCTCCCGGTTCCACACTTTCAACCAATTGTTCTATCTCGCCCGAAGATTCATTCATGCGATATAAACCGCTTTCTGTAATAAAATATATTTGTGGATTAAGAGAAAATTTGGGTCCGAAATTGGCAAACAAAATATCTTCACTTATTTCCGGAGTTTTTTCCGTCCACGAATCACCTCGGTTATATGAGACGTACAAGTGCTCGCTATCATAGGCAAGCATGATGCCTGTTGACTTATAACTTCCATCAAATTTCACCTCCGTAAAACCATGAGGAAATAATTCGGTTAATGCTTCATGCTCAAAAAAATTTGCATCATATTGTCTATTTAAATAAACCCCCTGAGCAGTTGATAAATACATATCGCGCTCCGTTGGAAAATTCGGATTGATAAACAACTTTTGAAATTCCAATGATTCTTGAGCTAACGTTATTCCATCACTGGTTGTCATTGTATTTTCGTGTACATCAACCTGCACAGAAAAATCATCATCAACCACAAAAGCACTAACAGATGGTATGCAAAGCAAGAAAACCATCATCATACACATTTTTTTGACCATATAGTTACCGTTAATAATACCTACGTGTAAGATTACCGCAGGTGCATTAAAAATTCAATAAACAACAAAAAACCCCCCGATAAACGGGGGGTTTTTTTATCTGTGAAACAGATCGTTTCAGCTATCAAACAATTATTATTGACTTAATACTTGTCCTCCAGCAGAAGCGAGTCCGTCAACTAAGTATCCATCAAGGAAGTCAGCTGAAGTTGGTGCAGTAATTTCATCAGAATCATGTGATCCTGGGAGTGAAAGATCTGACCATACAAATGCTTCAGCAGTACCACCAACAGTATATGGAGTACCAGTAGCTACGATACCTTGATCAGAACCAGCAGTTTGGTCACCAATCAATGTAGTATTGATACTTTCACCAGCGGCAGCACCAGCAACAGTTGCTTTCAAAACATATGTGTTGCTTGTTCCGGCAGCGATTTCATCTTCACCACCTACAACACCATTATGCCATTGAACAAGAACTCCTGTTCCAGAAGCACCACATAGTGCCCCAGAAGTAACAGTAACTTCACCAGCAGTCGCTAGGTCATTACTTTCATCATTTCGATAGAGTTTATAACCACTTAGTGTAAGACCAGCAGTTGGATTTACATCGAAACATAGCTGTTTAACTGCAATGTCTCCATCATCAGCAGCAGCAACATCCACACTGTAAAGTTCTTTCTCACCGTTTGAAAGCGCTGTAGAAAGTTCGTTTCTTGCAATCATAGGATATGATTTTGCAAGTCTTAGAGTGTTAGAAGTAACATCAACAGCTGCCGTTACCGCAGTAGCAGATGAAGCTCCAATCGCCTGGAATACTCCAGGAGCAGTGCCATCAAAAGTAACAGTTAGAACATCACCAGCAGTTGCTCCACCCGGTGTTACATCACCCATATCAAGAGAGATATCTACCGTTTGTGAGCTACCAGCAGGAACATAAATATCGAGTCCTTCAAATTGAACCGTTCCACCAGAGATGGTTCCAGTTTGTCTTTGAGGGTCTCCATTACTGTCAAGATAGTCAACGTTCAGTTTTGAAACATCAGCATCACCACCGGTTGCAGTCAAATCGAATTCTAATTTCTTAACATACCATGCTTCAAGTTCGTCAGCAGAGAATTTAAGTTTCAATACCGGTTCGTCAGCTGAAAGTCCAGCTACCAATCGAGCCATAAGGCTACTATCGGTTACACCTTGTGTAGACATATTACCATTAGCTGCAACAGTAACATTGTTAGCACCCACAACAGGAAGACCAACAATAGCTGCAGAAGATGAATCAGTATCTTCAGCATTTACACTTGTTGCACCAAAGATATATGTATCAGCAATAGCTCCGCTTGCAAGATCAGCTCTTACAAGGAATCTCTTTGTTGAACCAGCTTCAATAGTTTCATTTAAGCTGAAGGTAACATTACCAGAACCAGCTCCAAGATCAGACATTGATCGTGGACCATCAAGTTGTGTCAATGTAGAACCATCTTTTTCATAAAGATATAAGCTTTGGAATGCTGTTGAACAAACACCAGCAACCGTATTACCACAATCAACAACTAGACCGGTTACACGAAGGTCGTCCGCAGTTGAAGCGCTCATGTCGTATGCAACAAGATCTTTATCGGTTGTGTTTCGAACATACGATTTTGCACCCGGAGTAGCAGAACCTGCGATAGTAAGTGTTGGAGTGTTAACGGTCATAACATTACCGTTTAGAAGACCACCGGTAACATCGGTTGTTACATTAAGTGGAGTTCCGTCAGAAAGATATTCAAGTTCAGTGTTTGCAGCATTGGTAACGTTAGCTACATCAATATCATATTGATCAGTTGCAGTAGCACCATTTGCTATATCAGCACTTACAATGAATTCTTGTGTTGTTCCGGCAGGAACATCAAATGAATCTGTAAATCCAACTGTTTCTGTAAGAGTACCGGCAGTAAAGTCGTTTGGACCGGCTACTACATACCATTCATCAGAAGAATTCTGTGTCCAGATCTTAACATCGTCAATGTTTGTAAGAGTAACATCAGTGTTACCTGGATTAGCATTAACAGTTAAAGAAAGTTTTCTAACTGTAACACCGTCTCCTCCTGTTGAAACATTAAATCGTGTGAAATAGTGATCATTTGCACCTTTCTTAACATCTCCGGTAACCGGGTTGTTAGAAGAAAGTGAGAATGCAACGTTACCACCAATAATATTTCGTGGTGTTGGTGTAGCAGAAGCACCAGCTTCAGTAACGTTTACACCGTAACCATATACTTGTCCTGTTCCTTCAATATGCCAATCTCTGTAAATATCAAAGTTAGCAGTTGAAGCAAGACCACCAACAACGTCGGTGTGTAATTCAAGAGTCTTTGTATTTCCTTTTGCAATTGCAATCGGATCTTCAGCAAGATCGAATGTTACATAATCTCCATCCCATGTTGGGTTGTCCGCATACATAGATCCAGACATCCATAATGAAACGTTTCCGAAAGCGTCTTGGTCAGCACTTCCTGTTTGTTTAAAGGTAACTCGTTCAACTTCAACATCTTCATTCGCGATATCCATTCGTACTTTTGTCATAATAACATCAGTATCACCTACATCGATATCAGCAGTTGAAGGTTGTGAAACAGTATAAGTAAGAGTTCCAACAGTTGCTGAAGTTGTTGTCATAGCTTCACCGCAAATTGCAAATGTTCCACCAACAGAAACTTCTCCGGCAGAATCAGCACCGTAACCAAGTACGTCATCAGCAGATGCTACGCATAGTTGGTTTTGTGAATTTTCTATTGTTGCAGCAGCGTTCATATCAGCACGAACCGATACAAGCACACTTGATCCGGCAGGAACCTCGATTGGATCACTGCTTAGATTAAATGTTGCTGTATTAGTTGTTGTGTTGATAGTTTTTTCACTACCTTTTTGAACACCGTCAACGTAAATCTTTACGTTTTGGAAATCACTTGGAAGACCAAGACCTTCACGAGTGATTACAAGTTGTTCAACATTAACGGCTTCATCAGCAGAAGCTGCCATTTCAAATACGGCATATGGAATGTTTGCACCATTTTTTGGAATGTATGCAGCATCCGGAGTAGATCCGTCAAGTGAAACAGTTAGAGCTCCAGCTTCAACAACCGGCGCACAGTCTGTAGTTGGGTTTGCACCACGTTGTACTACAACAACTGATTCAGCACGATTGATTTTTCGAGCCGGTTCAACAGTGTTTCCGTTGTCAACACCTCGGAAAACACAGTTTTCGTTAGCAATTCCCATGTAAGAATCGAACCAAGCTCCAAGTTCTACGTCGGTAAATACGTCTGAACCGAGAGTAGTCCCGGTAAGTCCGTATGATTCGACGATAACTTTTGCAGCTTCAGCACGAAGTACCGGATCGTCAGGTCGAACAAATCCCGGGTTTTCAGATCCTGCACCGTCACCGGAAACAATTCCGGCATCAGCCATTGCAGTTAAATATCCGCACCCCCAGTGATCTGCACTTAGATCCGGGAATAAAGTTTCGTCACATGCAGCTTCAGGAATAGCAGCTCCTCGAGCAACCATTGTAAAGAATTCCGCACGTGAAGCGTCATCTCCTGCTCGGAAATACGCTTGTGTATCATCGAGAACTCCATTATCGAGTCCCCAATCAACGTCAGCCTCATACCATTCGCCACCTGTGACGTCATCATAAACATCTACAGCTGCAGCATTTGCAACGTTCGTTACCACAAGCATGCTTGCGATAAGAGCGAAAACGCTGAGAGCCGCGATGTTTTTGCGAATTGATCGCAAAGAAAGATCCATGGCTTTCTAAAGTTAAAAAAATAATTGATAAAAAATAGTGACCCACTATAGCCCAGGGTCTACGGGCATATATTAATGTTGAGCTCATCATTCTGAACTCAACCGATTGTTGTTCATTTCATATTCGTTTTCTTTTCTTTCGCCTGATTTTCAATGAGCGTTATATATAAAGGTATCGTTTGCTTGTTTTTGTGAGGCACGCAATAGCATCATGCTCTCTCGCGAGAGTTCCTAGAAATTCTATTTGTGACTCCATTCAGATGAAGAGTAAACAATAGACACTGATGCGTCAATGGTACATAGCAAGGTTTCCCCTGCAACTAGCGACAAAATTCACTTGCCACTCCTGCTCTTATTCACCGCGGAACATACTCTTTTTTGCTTGCCGTACACGTTTTAAAAACCTCCGTAAACTCGCCATTGATAACTACTAAAAACGGTTATTTGTTTCGAAAATTAGATTGACATATTCTTTTATTGTTTGCACGTTAGAGGTTTTTTTTGGCCATATGGTAGCCCCAAGGGGAATCGAACCCCTGTTTCCGCCGTGAGAGGGCGATGTCCTAACCGCTAGACGATGGGGCCGCGGTTTTATCTTTATATACATGCGTAAGCACACGCCAAAAGATAGCGAAAGTTTGATTCAATTTCAATATGTAATATAATGAAGCCCGCTATTCTTTTACGATCAGTACATTTATGCCGCAAAAAGACTTATACAGTACGCTCGGTGTCGATAGGAACGCCTCGGATGCGGAAATTAAAAAAGCATATCGCAAACTTGCGCAAAAATATCATCCCGACAAAAACAAAGGAGATAAAGCTGCCGAAAAGAAATTTAAAGAAATAAACGAAGCCTACGAAACACTATCCGACAAGCAAAAACGGAGTTTTTACGATCAGTTTGGATCAACCCAGGGCTCTGCAGGAGGAGCGGGCAGCGGCTTTGGCGGATTTAACGGAAATGCACAAGGATTTGATTTTTCAAATTTCGGCGGAGGTTTTGCCGATATATTTGAAAGTTTTTTTAGTGGCGGAGGCGGACAAACCAGCCAACGCAGAGGCCAAAAACGAGGTCCTATGCGTGGTGAAGACATAGAAGCACGCATTAAAATAGGCTTTGAAGAAAGCGTGAAGGGAACCGATCGCGAGCTGGAAATAACCAAAGCCGATCAGTGCGATCACTGTAAAGGCACCGGGGCGGAACCGGGAAGCAAAGTGGTTACCTGCAGCAGCTGTAAGGGAACGGGTGAAGTACGCGAAGTCAGACAAACCATCCTCGGACAAATTGCCACTTCACGAACTTGCAGTCAATGTCATGGTGAAGGGCGCATGCCGGAAAAAAAATGTAGTGTTTGTCATGGCACCACCCGGAAACGTGTTTCAGAAAAAGTGAAAGTTAAAATTCCCGCCGGCATCAGCAATGATTCGACCATCAGGCTCAGCGGAAAAGGAGAAGCGGGGGTTCGGGGCGGCGCATACGGCGATTTATATCTTCACATAACCGTTCGCCCGCATAAAGAATTTGTACGAAGCGGTGATGATATACATACAGAACAAACCATACACCTTTTACAAGGCGTGCTTGGCGATGAAATCGATGTTAAAACCGTATACGGCAAAGTTAAACTAAAAATACCCGCAGGTACGTCAAGCGGTAAAGTCTTCAAGCTCAAAGACTACGGCATGCCCCGGGTAAACACGAATCAAAAAGGAGACCATTATTTAAAAGTCATTCTCGATATTCCATCAAAGCTCTCGAAAAAAGAGAAAGCCTTATACGCGGAACTGGCGCAAGAAGCCAAGCTGGATTTAAAGCCCGGCGGAAAAAGTGGATTTTTCGATCAATTTAAATAGGCAGGCACACGCAGACTTGCCAAATAAAACAAGATATTATACGATACTGGTTGATTTAATATATGCGGTATGGATTTACGTCTGACATGGGATTTATTCATTATAGTATTTTTTGGCATTATTGTTGCCTATAGCTTTATTATAGGAAGAAACAACAATTTGAAAGTTATCCTGGCAACGTACGTTGGTGCTTTTTTTGCTGATGCGGTCGGAAATATTTTCGGCGCAACCTTTGTGCAATCAGACAACTTTATGAAATTACTTCGACTCTTTTATATATCAACACCGGAACAAGCAATTGTTTTGATGAAAATACTCATGTTTATAACCATTATCGTTCTTCTTTCAGTACGAGGATCGTATATTGTCGATGTTGCCGGTAACCGATCGGCAACCGTTCGCCTGGTATTAAACTTGATTTTTGGTTTTTTAAATGCCTGTCTCAT
The DNA here is from genome assembly GCA_014728955.1 of Candidatus Peregrinibacteria bacterium. Lineage (GTDB taxonomy): Bacteria > Patescibacteriota > Gracilibacteria > UBA1369 > PNNO01 > PNNO01. The sequence goes on along the minus strand of WJKT01000095.1, from coordinate 4,588 downwards.
CATTAGCATCGCCCTTATCTTTATTTCGGGTGCTTCGTTTATCGGCGGAGGAGGAGCGGCAAGCCCGGCATTCCAAGATATTTACAATCAATCCAATTTGGCGCAAACACTTATCAATAATTATAGCGTCTGGTTTATGCTACCGGCGTTTGCATTCCTTTCAATGAGCCTTTTTTCGGACCAACCGGAAAATTAGCTTGCCATAGCCGCCATCAATTCGTAGAATGTTTAGGCGTTTGACAATGTATGGGTCATTAGCTCAGCTGGTAGAGCGGCTCCCTTTTAAGGAGAAGGTCACAGGTTCGATTCCTGTATGACCCACCAATTATTTTTGAGAAAGATTTTTAAGCACTACTCCCTGAACCTCTTCGGCACTAAAGGTGTCACCATTTTTGCGTAACTCATGTGGCTGTCTATTCCATTCCCATGTTTTCGATCCCACAATTTCATATTCGGGAAGATGTTCTTGTGCTATTTTTTCAAGATCCCCATCTAAATATTCAAAACGTGGCACTTCAATTTGTTCAACAATATAGTCTCCTCCAAAATCTCTAATCGATTTATTGGTCGGGAATCCTTCCATTTTGTGGGTTTGATACACGTCCTGAGCATAATCTTTATGAACTCGCCCTCTGTACAGAAGCATTCTGTCGGAAGCAATAAAAATAGAACCTCCCGGACGCGTCATACTCTGAAGAACGTTCATATGATCGGCTATAAACATTTTTTGAGCTACTTCTTTTAATTCTTGTAACCCGCCTTTATTTACATAGATCAATTCAAAAACATCATTAATAAGCAGTTCAAGCTGAATATCGATTCCCGCTAAAATTTGGCTCAAAATACAGTCGGAAACCACGGTGTCATAGCGAACAAACTCAGTTTCACGCTCTTGAAACACTTCACAAAAAGCAGCTTTTATTTTGTGCAAAAATTCCTTCTCCCTTTGTACACCATAGGGATACAAATTATTATTAAAATATTTTCTAATAACATCAAACTTCGAAAAAAGACGCTTCATAACACAGGTAACATCTTTGATAACAGGATTAATTCGTGCAAAATCAAGCGCTTCAGGCATTATCGATTTTATTTTAGAGGTAATATACGCAAGCGCTTTCTGTAAATCACCCGCATGTAAATCATATAAATCAATATTTTCAACACTGCCAACCTGCATAATTTCGTGCAGACGAATATCATTACATTTTCCTGCTCCAAGAATAGCAACATCACGGGGATATCGCGCCTCATAAAGAGCTTTTTGTATTCCCCATGTCATATTATCCTTATGCTCAATCCAATATTTATCGCTATTTTCGGGAGTAATGTTAGGAGAGCCTACAACTGCAAGCCTCTGTATAAAGCGATCGTCATACTCTGATTTTTCTAGCATTTTCTTGTATCAATTTTTATTCAGGAGCATATTATTGAAGATTTTAGTCGATTTGTCAAATTTTATTCCGTGAATTTTGGTTTCGTTTCAATTATTCTCTTCTCGCTATGAATATACAAAAACTATTACTATTCGATTTTGACGGAGTTATTGCCGATTCAATGGGCTTGGTTCGTGTTTTTTATAATAAAATACATAAAAAATATAACCTTCCATATGCATATGACGAACGTGATATCAGCAAACTCTTTTATAAAAATGTCTATGAAGGATTGGCCGATGCGGGACTTGCTCCCGAAAAGGCACGTGCTTTTCTTGATGATATGAAAAAGATGACATTTGAAAACGAAACGTTATACGAACCTTTCGATGGAATTGAAGAGGTGCTAAGAACATTGCACAACGATAACAACCTTATGGGCATTATAAGTTCAAATCATACAACTATTATCGAAACTTTTTTAAAAAAACACAATTTTGCTTCCCTTTTTAATCATCTCCACGGTGCGGAAGAAAAAACCAGCAAAGTTGAAAAAATAAAGCAATCTATGAATAACCTGCACTTTAAAAGAACCAATACCTATTATATAGGCGATACGGTAGGGGACATTAAAGAAGGCAAAGAAGCAAAGGTTCATACGGTTGGTGTTTCTTGGGGATATCATGACAAAAAAGACCTTGAAAATGCTCAACCGACATTCCTTTTCACCAAACCGGCTCAGTTGCTGGAATTATCCAAAGTACCGTAAAGAGCTATCCCCCTTTTCATGGTACACCCGACAGGATTCGAACCTGTGGCCTCAGCCTCCGCAAGGCTGCGCTCTATCCAGCTGAGCTACGGGTGCATAGATACAATATGGAGGCGACGATGGGATTCGAACCCATGAATAATGGTTTTGCAAACCACTGCCTTAGCCACTTGGCTACGTCGCCACTTTAGTGGACACCCCTTATTTTTACCATTTATTCCATTTTCTTGCAAAAATTTTTTCTCCACTATAATATAGGCCAGAAGATTCAATGTACTAAACCTTATCACATGTCAGTCCCTTTTATTTTTAAAGATTTATTCTTTAAAGAGGTCGCCAAGAAAGGCATCGGGATATGTAGTTGTCATGCGCATATTGACCGTGCTTTCACCATTACCGAAGAAATGTGGGCGCAAGCAATGGACCTTATGGAACGAAAATGGATACTGATGCGAGACCTAAAAAAAAGCGAAGAATATTTTGAAACAATGGAAGATCGTTTTGATATGTATATACAAAACATGAAAGAACAAGGTATTACGGCATGTCGCACACATGTTGACGCAGACAGCATCGTGGGACTTCGTGTAGTCAAATTGGCAGCGAAAATAAGAGACAAATATAAGAAAGACGGTTCTTTTATTCTACAGCTTGTACCGCAACCGCTGGAGGGATTTCTTAACAAAGACGCAACCGATTTTGATAAGTCAAAAATTGAAACATATGAACAAGCGTGCGAGCTATGTGACGCCGTTGGAGGTCTTCCTTCTCGAGACAGAAAGCTAAAAGGTGGCAACGGCGACAAAAAACATGCGGACGTCCTCTTTTCAATCGCAAAAAATTTAGGGAAAGATCTGGATATACATATAGATCAAGAAAACAATCCCGATGAACGTGATACCGAAATGATACTTAATAAAGTGCTCGAACATAACTATCCCGGGCATCTTACGATTCTCCACGGCATTTCTCTTGCATGCCAGCCGAAAGACTATCGAAAAAAAATGTATGCCCTCTATAAAGAAACCGGCACAAACTGCACTGTCAGTCCACGAGCTGCTATCGGCATGACTCAGCTTAAAGACAAAATGGCTCCGGTACATAACTCTATTGCTCCGGCAGTAGAAATGATGGAAGCGGGCATTAACGTCTCCATCGGAACAGACAATATCAGTGATATTTTTATTCCAAATTCAAATGGTGATATTTGGGATGAAATTAATCTTTTTGCCGACGCGGTACGGCTATATGACGTTGAAAAACTTGCAACTATTGCATGTGAAAACGGACACCGCACTATGAAAATTTCTTAAACTTTCCCACACTTATGACAAACAACAAGACAAAGAAAAAACCTATTAAACGTAAAATTTGGTTTAAGAAAAAAACAGTCGAAATCGATCCTCATGTTGAAAATTACAACGCCGGCGAGGATATCCTTTATGATCAGCTGATGATTCCAAACGACGTTTTCGGATCGAGAATGTACGCACGCTTATTGGAAAAACACGGGATTATAAACAAAAAAGAATTATCGCAGCTTGAAAAAGGCCTGGATGAAATACTTGATTTATATAAGAAGGGAAAATTCCAATTAAAAGTTGAAGACGAGGACAGTCATACTAAAATTGAAGAATATCTTATTGAAAAACTGGGAGCAGTTGGTAAAAAAATTCATACGGCGCGATCACGAAACGATCAAGTGTTGGTTATGATGCGCCTGTACCTAAAAGAACGATCAATCGGTTTGCGAAAAAGATCGCTCAAATTAGCAAAAACATTACTCAAAGCAGCAAAAAAATATGAATTTATTCCCATGCCGGGATACACCCATATGCAAAAAGCCATGCCGACTACGGTAGGTACCTGGCTCGCCGCTTTTGTGGAAAGCTTACTCGATGATACAAGACTTCTTAAAGCGGTAACCGATGAGCTTGTCGACCAAAATCCTCTGGGATCCGGAGCCGGTTACGGTTCTCCGTTCAGCTTTGATCGCGATTGGCTTTCAAAGCAACTTGGATTCAGCCGCACACAGAACAACGTGATGTATTGCCAAAATTCACGAGGTAAAATTGAGGGAATGGTACTCGAGTCATGCGTACAACTCATGCTTACGCTCAACAAACTTGCTTCAGACCTTCTTTTCTTTACCACACAGGAATTTCATTTCTTTGATATCAGCGATTCAATTGCAACGGGCTCTTCCATTATGCCGCAAAAGAAGAATCTTGATGTGGCGGAACTGATAAGAGGACGAACAGCAACGGTTGTTTCGTGTAAAAACGAGCTCACGATGAATATTATGCATAAGATTTCGGGATATCATCGTGATGGGCAGGAAATTAAAAGACCACTCTTTCTCGGTTTGCGATACACCGAATCTTCATTGGATGTCATGTCGGTTATCATCAATAACATCAAACCGCGAAAAGATGTATTAATG
>WJKT01000094.1 GCA_014728955.1 Candidatus Peregrinibacteria bacterium | reverse complement strand
CGGAGAATTACCAAAACGGAATTTATTTCATGTCCTTCTTGTGGGAGAACACTTTTTGATATCGAAAAAGTTACGAATATAATCAAGGAAAAGATGGGACATCTAAAAGGGCTTCGAATAGCAGTTATGGGTTGCATCGTAAATGGTCCCGGAGAAATGGGCGAGGCTGATTTTGGATATGTTGGATCTGGTCCGGGAAAAATAAGTCTTTATAAAGGACATGAAGTTGTTAAGAAAAATATCCCGGAAGCGGGGGCAGTTGATGAATTAATCAATTTAATTAAAGAAGAGGGAAAGTGGGTTGACTAGAAAATTCTTTTGCCTTTTTAAAAGTACGATGATACAGTGAAGGGTGAGTACGTACTCACCATAAATAATTACTGTTATATGCGTCGCGGAGTTGCTACATTTACGCTTGATCATGGGAAGTGCCCAGCCTGGCTTTTTAGAAGAATGGTAAATCTTGGGCGGGAAATGGTGCAGATCCTTATTGCCGAATATGGTCCGGATGAATTTATTAAAAGAATTGCAGATCCGGTTTGGTTTCAGTCGCTTGGAACGGTACTTGCATTTGATTGGAATGCGAGTGGTCTTACGACTATTCTTACCGCTGCGTTAAAGGAAGCTATTCGTGGACAGGAAAGACAGATGGGGATTTTTATTTGTGGTGGAAAAGGGAAGACGTCGCTTAAAACTCCGGAGCAAATTGAGAACTGGGGCACGTGGCTCAGTCTTCCCGACAAACATGTAGGTAACTTAATGTATAATTCACGTATGAGCGCAAAAGTTGACAGTGCGCTTGTTCAGGATGGGTTTACTCTTTATCATCATGCATTTTTCTTCTCAAAAAACGGGGCGTGGACGGTTGTGCAACAAGGAATGAATAAGGTGCAAAAAACAGCACGTCGGTATCATTGGTCGTCAGATAATGCACGTGATTTAATTGTTGAGCCTCACAAAGGAATTGTTTCGGATCCGTATCAAAAGAAACGTTCAACATTAAATATGACGTCGAAAGATAGTACCGATAATAGGAGTTTAACAGTGGATATTGTTTCACAAGGAAAGTATTTTAATTTGATGAAGGATATTCAGGTTTTACGAAAACATTCCTCCCATCTTTCAAAAATGGTTAGTATGAAAGTGAATAAAGATCAGCTTACTTTGCTTGAACTTGCTCCAAGGGAATTCAAAGTGCATCCGGTTATGACAGATAGCTTTAATAAAAGCAAATATTTGGATAAAATACTTTGGAAAATTTGCGACAGACAGCCGGAAAACTACGAAAAACTATTGTCAATGAAAGGGGTTGGTCCAAAAACAGTCAGGGCGTTATCGCTTGTTTCCGAAGTTATTTATGGCGCGCCTGCTTCATACAAAGATCCGGCTCGCTACAGTTTCGCCCACGGCGGAAAAGACGCAACGCCTTACCCCGTTAACCGCCGGCGCTACGATAAATCGATAGAAGTTTTTAAAAAAGCGGTAAAAAAAACACGGCTTGGATATACTGAGAAAAAAAGAATATTGAATGCATTGTCCGCAAGTAATAATTGAAAAACCCCTCAACAAAAGGAGTAAGCATTATACAAAACAGAGTCCGTTTAAAACATCAAACCGGCTTGTTCGCGTGCATATTTATATCCAATAAAAAGCAAATTTGACAATAAAGGAGGGAACGCTTAAAATACCCTCCTTTTTATTATGTATTACAACGTATGGAAAAATGGCGTGAGAGACAGCTGGAAACATTGGCGCAGCGATTTGCGGTTCGGTTAATCAATAAAGGAGTTCCTTCTGGTGAAGAAAAAGAGAAATTTCTTGAGCGTGCAATACAAAATTCTATTGAAAGCAAAAAAGGTATAGAGCAAATAACTCCTTTTGAAACAGAAGCATTGGCTCGTTTAATGCATCGGGCGATTGACAATATTATGAGTGAAACATTGGAATTGGAACGTAATGATACGGGTCGATTTCTTATTGAGCCTCATCCCGACAAGCACTATGAAAAACGAAATCCCGGGAAATTTACCATATTTGAACGTGAAAAACAGACTGAATATGGTGACATGTATCATCGTGCTGCACAATTAGCAAAAAAGCTGACAAAGAAAGAGATTTCTATTGATGAAGCCTCGTTTTCCGAAGAAGTTGAAAAGGCTATAAAGACTCTGAAAGAAAGATACCCTTTTCTTTTTGATGCAGAAACGGGGGAAGCTCGTACAGCTATTCAACCTGTTTATCTTTTACCATATACATTAAGTAAGAAGGAGCAATCGTCAAATGCACGATCATCTTTTGCGCCGCAACGATATCGTAAAGAATTATTTGATGCCGAGGAAACAATCATTCAATTACTTGATAAGGAGCTTGACCTGAAAATCCCAAAAGGTTTTTCAACACCGTTGCATATAACAAATAAGGTTGCCCAACAGGCACTTATGCGTCGGGGAATAGCGTTATATTTGCCTGAACTGTATCATGGGTATTCTCCGGCTTTGGCGGCTGAACATTATAAAAGACATCTTGAAGACGATTTTCAACTCTGTGATCCGCTCAGTGGGATGATTATCGCGTATCAAAACCTTGAATCGCTGGACCGGGATCCACGATTAAGTCATAGGATTCAGGCGTATCATTGTGCACATCGTGGAAAGGGAAGAGATGATTACGTGTTTTCCATGGTGGTTTCGTATAAATCGTTAACTGTTTCAACGGTTCGGTTCAACCGTGGTTCATCCGATATTTCAACGGGTCTTATTTTTACTCCCGAGCCGGAGGCAACAATGCAAGACGATACAAACAGACACAAAAAAAGGGTAGTTTAAAACCATACCCAGGGTTGATATCAATAACGGATGTTATGAGCAATCTCCTCCGCAACATCCGCCTTTTCCATCTCCTCCAGTCATACCTTTATGGGTTAACAGTACATAAAAAGGTACTGTTATTATAGCATAAAGAGTGCAGCCGCTACATAAAAAATATAAATAATGACAAAAGAAACTATTTTACTGATATTCATTGCCCGTGATCGGTCTTGCTGAAAAAAGAGTATATTTGCTATATATGCAAGAAAAATAAAAGCTAAAATTACACTTACAACCGTTGGATTGGCATATATTGAAACGAAAAAACGGGTATCCGGCAATACAAGTGGCAACGTATTGAGGTAGTAACCACCTACAAGGAGGCTGAAAAAATGGAGTAGTTGATCGGTAATAAAGGGAAGAGCATATGTATCGAATCGAAGAGCAATATTGATTTTTGTTTGGTCAATAATTAAGTGGAAAATAGAAATAAGAATAACAATGGCCCATGTTTCCCAAAATATAAGATAAGGAAATAAGAGTAACAAGGCTACGAGGGCAAAAATACCAACATGAATCAAAACACCGATAATATGCTTTGTTTTCCAGGTTATAAGACGATTTGATTGAAGTATGAAATCGGCGAAAAGATGAGCGATAATGAGATACGTCACTGCCATAAGTAAGAGGTTTAATCGTTAGCGGTAAAATTTTCGTTACGCATGTTTTCTTTAATCCGCTGAATGAACTCGGAACTTATTTGTTCTGCGAGTGAAGGATTGTTGTTAATTAACGTATAAAAATCCTCTTTTTTAAGGACGAATATTTCGCTTTCTTCAAGTGTCATGGCGCTGGCATTTCTGGGTTTCTCCGATACTAAAGCCATTTCGCCAAAAAAGGCATTGTCGTTTAATGTGGCCAGTACTACTTGTTCTTCTTTGTCATTTTTAGGTCCTTGAAAAATCTTTACTTGTCCTTTTTTAATAATAAACATGGCATCTCCTTGGTCGCCTTGAGAAAAAAGCAAATGCTCTGCCGGATAATACTCCAGCGTTATTTTATTTGAAATGAGCGTTGCTGACTCCTCGTTAAGTTTTTTAAATAAAGGAACTTTTTCGAGGATGGTAAAAATAGGATTTTCAGTATTCATAAACGTGTGGTTTAAAGATATAAAAAGGAATAAAAGTCTTTCTTTTTAAATACGTAGACACGGCAATCTTCGAGACAGCGGATAGAAGCGTTGCGTGGTTTTTCGTTGAGCAAAGCCATTTCGCCAAAAAAATTATCCGGGTAGAGAGCGGCTACGACTTCTTCTTCATCACGGTCATTTTTGCGAAGCACCTGTACTTTTCCCGATTCTATAATATAGAAGGTTTCACCTTTTTCACCTTCATGAATAATGTATTGCCCCTTCTTATATGTTTTGGACGTGGTATTTTTAACCACATCGGCAAGATCATCTTCGTCAACATCACTGAGAATGGGAATATGTTTGAGAAGATTGATAAGGTTGGAATTCATGTATCAATATTATGATATAACAGTATTATTATACCATAATTAAGCCAAAAGGGGAAGGGTTGTCGGAAGAAGTGTGCTTAGCTGTGAATTTCGCGTGCAGTGATTACTTTTGCAGACGTGAAGTCTAAAAATGTATAAGTCCAGACGGCGACTGAAAAAACATGTACTACCGCTGCCAAATAGGAAGCAAATAATAAAAATATACCACTTAGAATACCCAAAATAATCAATCCATACTCGGGGAGAGAAACGGAGGCGTAATAGGCAAGTCCTACAACGATCAGAGCGGGAATAAGAATAACTAAAACGATTTGCATAAGGATACGTACAGCAATAATCAGCATAAGAATAACCAACATAAAGGTTTGCTGAAGATTGAGAATAACCAGTGTGCAACTTTTGACAATACCGTTCATAACGCCCGTTTCATCAATGACGATATAGTATTCGGCAAATGTAAAAAGAATATGCAAAATAAAAGTAACAACCAGAATAATTCCTATAATCGGAAGGAGCGTTTTGAATACCTCGGGCCCCAGGTTTCGTAATATAAAAGCCGCTTCGGCGGAAATGGCGATAAAGCTGAAAGTTCCCATTAAAAGGGTATATTCAAGATACGGCAAAAAACGGAGCATCCCAAATTTAAGGCCTTCGGGGAGAGTTATCTTCTGTCCGTGTCGTTTTCTGGTTATCACTTGGATCATGGCGGCATCCAACAGTACCGGCAATAAAAAATACAAAATAGCTAGCACAATACCGGTGATGATAAGCGGCAGTGTTAACTCAATATTATCGCGGATGAAATTTAAAATAGTAGTTACCACCACATACGCAAAACTTTGCGGAGCATCATCAAAAAGAGGCGAAGATTTGAATGCTAAAATTTGATAGGTTACATAACCGATACCGACAATTGTACTTAAAAGTGCGGGAATAAAACCATACCAACGTATAAGTTTTTTGTTATTTTGCGTGAATTGCCAGGCTTCGAAAATGCGCTCTTTATAATTCATGGTAATGTTTGGCGATAACAATCTTATTGTAAATTGCTTCTTGAGCAAGTCAAGCATCAGGCTTTTATTTTGACAGCGCCGTTGGGAACACAGTATAGTAAGCATGTTTTGAATATTTACTCGCGTATATACCCATGCCTGACACAATAAAAACAATTACGAATGACAAGATGGTGTGGCATAATATTACGAAGCCAACCGAAAAAACGGTTGAATTTTTAAGTAAGAAATATAAGTTTCATCACCTTGATTTAGAAGATTGTCTTTCAAAAATACAGCGTCCGAAAATTGATGAATACGATAAATATCTTTTTATTGTCTTGCATTTTCCGTATTACGACAAAGAAAGCGATTCAATTCAAACTGATGAAATTAATGTTTTTATCGGAAGTTCATATGTGATTACGTTAAGTCCCGGCAACAAAGTGCTTAGTGAATTGTTTAATAAAATTAAACGAAGTTCAAAATTAAAAAAGAAGTTTTTAGGCTCAACATCAGGATATCTTTTGTATCATATTATCGATCAAATGTTTGCGGCGTGCTTCCCGTTGCTCGATTCGCTTTCGGCTGAAATTGACGATATTGAAAGTGCGGTGTTTGAAGTTGAAACACCAAAAGATATGCTTAAAGATATTTTATCGTTAAAAAAAGATATTATTAATTTTAGGCGAATTATTATTCCACAACGTATGATTGTGCCTCAACTGGAGCATAAAAATAAGAAATTTTTGTCTGAGAATCTTGATGTGTATTTTGATGATGTCGTGGATAAAGTGGAGAAAATTTACAATAATCTGGAAACACTCAGTGATATTATTACAACACTGAATGAGACGAATGAGTCGATTCTTTCGCATAATACGAATAATATCATTAAAATTCTCACCATTTTCTCGGTGATTATGCTTCCGCTAACGTTTGTAACGGGATTTTATGGGATGAATATAGTTGGATTGCCGCTTGCAGACCATCCGTTGGCGACGGGAATTATTACCGGAGGACTTATTGCGGTGGTTGTTGGTATGCTTATTTTCTTTAGATACAAGCGCTGGATGTAAGTTATTGTATCTTCTTGATATTAAACGGCTTCTTTTTTCGTCGTTTTTTCTTTTTTTTGTGTTTCTCTTTTTCCTTTTCAAAAAGGGAGATACGCTTTTTTTGTAACGTAACGATGGTCCGCTGCATATCGGTGATGAGGTCGGCAACTTCATCAAGCGAATATTTTCCTTCTTTTTTTACATATTCAAGAAGTCTGAGACTAACGCTTTGTACAAGACGATACGAAATATTTGGATGTGACGATTTTTTTGACAAGGCATGTTTAGTAAATTTTTTACTAATATGCGTCTTTTTCTTTTTGTCCGGAGCAGGAGCTTCGTTGGGGAGGGGTTTCCAGTTCATATATAAAAATTAATAATTGATTTATGTTACATTAAGAGAAAATTTCATATTTTTTCCGTCGAGCCACGTGACACTTTCTACAACGGGAGCAAAATATTCCACATAGGAGCCGGCTAAGGCGGGGGCTTGTAAGTTAAAAACAAAATGGCCTATATTTCCCGGTCGTACAAGCGGTTCTTTCAAGAACCCCAGACGGGTTGTTCCTGTAAAAGAGCTGGTACGATCTTGCGGATTGGTTGATCCTAACGATATACGATGAATACCGTAATTTCGCCAGGTGACGTCCCCGGTGTTTTTAAGAGCAACAATAGCATTAAATGATTCGCCGATTTCTAATGTCTTTCGTGGCACGTCAAAGGCCATAACCTCATAATTAAAATGTGGTTCTTGTACTATGACGGGAATGGAAAAGGCATCTTCCGAGGCGTGAGCGCCGTTAAAGTGCGGTCGCATATGCATTGTGTTATATCCGGCATACAATTTGCTCGTAATTGCGATGGTGAAGGTTCCCGTTTCGCCCGGCCTTACCAATGATTCATTCATGCGAGCGGTTTTTACCATCAGTGATCGTTTGACAACCGGATCGCTGATTAATGATAATCGTGTAGTGTTGTTCCACGGTTCAGTTCCGAGATTCTTCAGTTTTACGACGTATTCCATCTTGCGATCTGCGGGTATGTTAATTTCTTTTAGAACGGGAATATACTCGTATGCATATTGTTTTTCAATGGTGCCTTTTTTTTCTTGTGCAGTCGTGTGTTGAGAGTTTATCCGGGCTACTGCTTTGCGTATGGATGGGAGAAGCGCCGACAAATGTTTTCCCGGACAGGTAGTATTCATAACGCTTTCATGTCCGGTAATATTTGGGATGGTTTCTCCTCGGAAATGACGCTTTCCTTCGGGGTCTATATCAAATTTCCTTGTTTTTTCCGCAAGAAGCTGTATAAGTGCCTGACGTGCTTTTTCAGGAACCGGATTTGTGTCGTAATTTCCTAATAGTGCAATACCGATAGATCCCCGATTACCCATCGGTCCGACGTGGGCCCCTACAACGTTGTCTCCTCCGTATCGGCCTTCATACACAGTACCTTCAGGACCTATTAAGTAGTTGTATCCTATGTCACCCCACCCTCGAGTGATGGTATGTGAATGGTAGATATCTCGTACGATCTGCTCCGGATTATCAAGATTTGCTTGTGATCCCGTATGGTGAATAAAAATTTTTGACACCTGTTCCGGATATTGTAGCGGCCATGTTAGTTTTTCTCCGTTTTTATTGTGTGTTATTACTTTTTTCAGCTTTAATTCATCAGCGTATCGTATATAAAAATCCGGCGAGAAAATAATAAGTTGTGGTGCCGGATTATCTTCCTTAAATATACGCAGATCCTCGTTTGCCCCCCATTGTTTCCGTGTCTTATATGTGTAATTGTGGGAAGAATTCGCATGAACATGCGATGAAAATAACAGTATGCCGCTCACAGCAAGAAGCGATGTCGCTATAAGGTGTCTTAATTTCATGTATATTTGTTTTTGTTATCCTCTTATTCTAGCAGAAAAAAGCTATTTTTTCAATGGAGGCAAGGTGCAAAGCGGTTGACAGCTTCTTGAATGGTACGATACACTGGCGTTGCTTTTGAAATAATTCAATTTCCAATACAGCAACCCCAAAAAGTATAGTTCTTTTTATTTTTATTAAAGGCTGCAGGCAGCGGCTTTGATGACATGATTTATAATTTAAAATACAAAAAGCTTAATCAGCATAAGAAGGTTCTTCTCGAAAAAGAGGGAGAAATTGTTATAAGTAAGGACAGTTTTCAGTTAAAAGGAAAAGGCGCGGGAGATGTCGGTGAAACTATTAAGTTTGCGGATATTAAGGAATGGCGCGTGCGCGATGAAATCGTTGTATTTCGAACCGTATCGCGTGAACGGTTTATTTTGGGTAATTTGGGGAATTTATTTAAAGACTTTCTTCGTGATTTTGTAAAAATGAGGAATCAATTTTTGATGAAAGCTCTTTTTATGGCGGATGGCGATTTCGTAGCTGAATATGAAGCTGATTTTGAAATTTTTAGCAAATATGAAAAAAGTTTAAGTAAAGGTCATGCAACTATTAAGCTGTACGAAAACAGTATTGTTTTGGTTCCGGAATTCCGTGATGCATTCAGTATATCGCTCAATTTTCTCAAACGCGTTGATGTTGATGAGGAATTTTATGAGATTCATTTATTGTTAGACCAAGGG
>WJKT01000093.1 GCA_014728955.1 Candidatus Peregrinibacteria bacterium | reverse complement strand
GTTTATTGATGGATTGCAGATAGTAAATCCTCATCATTCTGTTGTTATGCGGCAATTAAACAGGCCGTTTTATAATCTTCGACATTATCTCGGTGAGGATGATGCAGAATATCGTCAGCTTATTGAATTTTCTAGCCATGATCGATAACACGGGTTTTTTCCCATGAACTAAATGTTATATACATCAGTGCAAGAAGTGCACCGGTTATATTTGATATTGCATATGCCCACCAAATCCCTTGCATACCGAGTGGCGTAAGATGGGATAGAGTATATCCAGTTGAGACCATAATAATAATAGTAAGAATCGAAAGAGTCATGGCCGACCGGGTATTTCCCGATCCACGCAACGTACCTATTGCTCCCATTTGCATACCAACAAAACCGTACGTAAGAGAGGTGATTCTAATAAACAAGGTGCTTTCTCTAATGACATCAACTTCTCCCGGCACAAAAGCACCAACTACCTGCTCGGCAAAAATGAAGAGAATAATGCCGATGATAGTGAGAGCCCAAAATCCTATTTTCATGCTTTTTTTCATGGTTGCACGTGCACGATCGATTTTGCCGGCGCCGATGTTTTGTCCGACAATAGTGGAAGTGGACATGGCAAGCCCTATGGTGGGAACAATAATAAAGCTGAAAATACGGCTTCCCAGCCCATATGAGGCGATAGCGAGGGTTCCGAAAACCGACGTAATAAAGGTCATTACAACCATGCTCAGCGCACGCGATGACCCTTCTATAGATGTAGGGAATCCCAGTAAGAATAGTTTTTTAATAGTGATGAATCGAGGAAGTAAATGACGTGGTTTAAGATGGACTCCGCGTGTTCCCGAAAGCAGCAAAATAACACCTATGATTGCTGATAAGCTCTGCGTGACTACAGTTGCCAGTGCTGCGCCTGCAACACCGAAAGCGGGCATTGCTCCCCACCCTAAAATAAAGAGAGGATCAAGAAAAAAGTTAAGTAAAACGGTGCCGATAACAATGTATAAGGGGGTTTTTACATCTCCTACACCGCGTACGACCGATTGATACACAAAGAAAACGGCCATGAATGTAAAGCCGATAAAAGAAATTTGCAAGTATTGCACTGCATCTTGAGCGACACTGGGCTCGGGATTCATCAGGTTGATAAAAAAATCGGAACTAACAAAGCCGATATATGCAAAGACAAGAGATACAATAACCATTAAAGAAAGTGTTTGTGCCGCATAATAATCAATCTTTCCTTGTTTTCGTTGCCCTTTATATTGCGCAACTAAAATAGAGCCCGCAACGGTTAATCCTATTCCAAATTGAATGAGTAAAAAAAGTATCGGGAAGCTTAATGAAACTGCAGCTACTGCTTGTTTGCCTAATTGTCCCACCCAAAACGTATCGGTAAGCTGGTATACCGTATGAAAAATATTGGCGGCAATAATGGGAATAGCCAATCGTAATAAAGAAGCTGTGATGGGGCCTTTCGTAAAATCTCGTTTCATGATGAGCGAGGATTTCGTTACATGCTTACGGTCGTCTAATGCTACGCGTAAATGCATGAATATGCAAGAATTATTATCTATACATTTGGGTGCATATTTAATATAGTGAGGGGGATGTATATTTAACCTGTATAATTATGAGAAAGGTAATGTCGATGATACTCATGACAGTTCTGCTTTTTTCACTGAGTGGGTGTAATCCGCCTGAAGAGCAGCAAGATCAAGAGCCCCAAGAGGAGGCAGTGCAGGAACAAACGATTGAAGATGAGCAAAATGATACGCCGCAGACCGCGCAAGCCGATTCTTTTGCAAAGTGGGAAGACAATACCGTTGATTTTACGCCGCAAGTTCCGTCTCATGAAATAAATGAAAATCTTGATAATGTGTTGTATACCGATATTGTTGAAGGACCCGATGAAGCTAAAGAGTATCTTGCACAGTATGGTTTTGTTGTTACCGATGGGTGGTATGACGAATATTTTTCGGTGTATGAAGACAATCGATATGAGTATATTCCGAGTTTTGTTACTACCGATTCGGTATTACATACGTATCACCTTTATTTTAATTTTTTATTGAAGAGCCTTGAAGAAAATGAATTGTATGATTTGGCATACGATCTTTCAAGCTCAATGCAGGAGGCATCGTTAGCTCAGTATGAAAAGGCTAAAGGAACTTCGTGGGAGAATGCGGCGCGAAGGAATGTTGCGTATTTTAGTACCGTAATGGTAATTCTTGACGAAGAAAATGCTGATATCCCATCCTTTGTTGAAGAGGAAGTAGCTGTTGAACGTGAACTGATGGAAGCTCATGAAGGATTGGGGCCGTCGGCTGTAATGGGTGATGATCCGATGTATTTGGAAGATTATTCGCAGTATATTCCACGGGGACACTATACAAAAACAGAGCAATTAAAACGATATTTTAAGGCTCTTATGTATTATGGTCGGATGACTTTCCGTTTACAGGAGAAAGATGAAACCAAATCAGCATTATTAATGGTTGAAGTATTGAAAAACAGTGATAATGTGCGTAATGATTGGAGAAGATTGTATGAGCCGATAGGTTTTTTTGTGGGAGAGCCTGATGATTTAGTCTATTTGGATTATGTCCCGGTAGCAAAAAAAGTGTATGGAGAGGACTTTTCTGTGGATAATATGATTGGAGAAGATACACTCTTGCAAGATTTTATTGATGAAGCGAAGCAATTGCGAGAACCGGGAGTGAATTCGATGCCTGTACTGGGAACTATTTTGGCGCCGGATGAAGGAGTGCAGGAACGTACCGAAGAAATAAAAGGATTTAGATTTATGGGACAACGATTTACCATTGATGCGTATGTATTCCAGAAACTTATTTGTCGTGAAGTAGGTAATTTGGATGGAACCATGGAGTGCCCAAAAGAAGATTCGAGAATGTTGCCGAACGGATTGGATTTGCCGTCAGCTATGGGGTCTGACCTTGCATATGAAATTCTTGACGATATGGGAGAGACCGGGTATGAACGGTATCCTGAGAATATGGAAACATTAAAGCAAGGTATGCAGAAATTGCCTCAATCACAATGGACAAAAAATTTGTATTGGGGATGGCTTTATACGCTTAACACCTTGCTTCCTGAAGAAGGTGAAGGATATCCATTTTTTATGCGGTCTGATGAATGGGGTAAGAAGGAGCTTAATACCTATTTGGGAAGTTGGTCTGAGCTTAAGCACGACACTATTTTGTATGCTAAGCAGGTCTATGCGGAATTGGGTGGAGGACCGCTTATTGAGGAAAAAGACGATCGTGGTTATGTTGAGCCGAACCCTGACTTATATGCAAGACTTGCTTCATTAACGCAGTTAACCGCAGACGGTTTGAAGCAACGAGATATATTGAGCACGAAAAATGAAACGCAATTAAAAAAATTAAAACAATTATTGATCCAATTACGCGATATTTCCGTGAAGGAGTTGGAAAATACGCCATTAACCGATGAAGAATATGAATTGATTCGTACGTATGGCGGCTCACTTGAACATTTCTGGTATGAAACGTTCACCGATAAAGAAAAGGAGCAAGGAAACCTGTTAAACGATAATCCTGCACCGATTATTGCCGATGTGGCGACGAACCCTAATTGTTGTGTATTGGAAGTGGGAACCGGCCATGTCCAACCGATATTTGTCGTCTTCCCTATAGAGGGAGAGCTTCGTGTAGGACGTGGTGGTGTGTATTCATACTATGAATTTGTATGGCCTATGGCAGATCGTCTTACCGATGAAAAATGGCGAGATGAGATCCTATGGGATCCTGAAAAGAAACCTGACCGACCATCATGGCATACATTTTTAAAGATTTGGGAATAATTGCAAAAAGCATTGTAGGAGGAGGACTTGCAGTCCTCCTCTTTTCTGCTTCCGCTGCGCCGCATGAGACTTTGCATGTTGATTTTGATGAGGATGGCACTTTTGAGATTATTGCTAGGCAATATGGGCGAGTTTATGTGCGTCAGGATGAAAATGTAGTATTTGAGAGTCCTATAGAGTGGGACGTTCGTGAATTTATGGTTAATGATTTTACTAATAACGGGAAGAATGAACTGGCTTTATATCTTTGGAAAAGAGGTAATTATGGGCCTTCATTGCCGTTTTGGATAACAGAAAATGATAGGTCTTATAAGCAGCACCTCTTTTTGTATGAATGGGATGATAAACAGGGGGTGAAACCTCTTTGGCATTCTTCCAATTTGCCGTATATTAATACTCGGACACTGGTTGAT
>WJKT01000092.1 GCA_014728955.1 Candidatus Peregrinibacteria bacterium | reverse complement strand
TGAAAGAGCACACGATATTTATGTTCGTGAAGGTGACAGTTATTGCCTCAATTATAAAAAATACAAATTAACATAGTACGTAATGAAACAACCACATATAGGCCTTATAGGACTGGGTACTATGGGAGCTAATCTTGCCAGAAATATAGCGCATAAAGGGTATAGTATTGCCGTTTACAATCGTACCACCTCGGTCACGGAATCATTTTTGAAAAATCATGGAAATAGCAGCATTACAGGACCCCGAACGCTTGAAGAATTCGTTGAATCTCTTAAGCCTCCACGCATTATTTTGCTTATGGTAAAAGCGGGCAAAGCAGTTGATATCGTCATTGATCAACTACGTCCCCTTATAGAAAAAGGTGACAGTATTATCGATTGCGGTAATTCCTATTTCAAGGATACAAAGAGGCGATACAACGAGCTTGAAAACTACGAGATACATTTTGCGGGATGTGGCGTCTCGGGCGGTGAAGAAGGAGCACTCAACGGTCCGAGTCTTATGCTAGGCAGTAATGATAACTCGTGGCAACAGTTGAAAGATGTATTACAAGCCATTGCGGCAAAAGATTTCAACGGAAAACCGTGTGTTACCCACGTTGGCCCGGAAAGTGCGGGCCATTATGTAAAAATGGTACACAACGGTATTGAATACGGCATTATGCAGCTCATGGCTGAAGGATACGACATGTTGCGCACCTTGTACACCCTCTCTTCCAAAGACATTGCGCATATTTACAAACAATATAACGATACGGAACTATCATCGTATCTTTTTGATATTTCAGAAGCGGTACTACTGCGTAAAGACGATCAGTCCGATACGTATATCGTTGATATGATTCTTGATGAAGCGGCTCAAAAAGGAACAGGAGCCTGGACCGCCCATGAATCACTTGCAACGGGAGAAGCAACGCCCACAATCGCGGAAGCGGTTTTCGCTCGTTATTTGACAGGCAATAAGGAGAAACGAAAAATGCTCGCAAAACACTATGCCTCACTAAAAAAACAACCAAAAACAATATCGGATGATGTCGTAAATACTCTTCGTGATGCATTATACAGCAGTATTCTCTTAACATACATCCAGGGATTTTCTTTAATTCATAACGCTTCACAGGAGTATGCATGGAATATTGATCTTCCCGAAATTGCTCGTATTTGGCAAGGAGGATGTATTATACGAGCAGATATGCTCTCATTGCTGCATAGTGCTCTTCGAGAAGAAAAACAGCTCCTTGCCACACCTTCTGTGCAAAAAGCGCTCTTACCTCGAATACGCGGCTTACGGCATATTATCACGCAAGGGGTTGGAGCCGGCATACCGTTACCGGCGTTTTCATCAACACTTGCCTATATCGACACCCTCACCTCCTCGCAACTCCCGGCAAATTATATTCAAGGTTTACGAGACCGTTTTGGGGCACATACCTATAAAAGAATCGATAAAAAAGGTGTGTTCCATACCGACTGGCTTACTTCATAACTCTTACCATTCATGGTAACTACCATAAAAAAACCGTTTATTATATCTATTTTCGGTGCTTCGGGAAATCTTGCGGCAATCAAAATCTATCCGACACTGTATGAACTTATGGAAAAAGGCCTACTCCCTTCCTCCTTTGCCGTTATTGGATACGCCCGCTCATCTATGACCAATCAGGAATTCAGGGCGTTTGTCACAAAAAGCATACGCCAAAACTATAAGAAAAAAATAAATAACAAGGTGCTCAACTCGTTACTGAAAAAAACTCACTACATAGCTGGAAACTATAATAATCTTGACGACTTCAAACACTATCGAAAACAACTGGGAACCATGCTGAAAAAGAAAAAACTTACAAACATTTGTTATTTTGCCGTGCCACCTATTGTATTTAAAGATATTATTAAAAATCTCGCATTATCAAGAAAATCAGAAAATGAAGACATCCGCCTGGTGCTTGAAAAGCCGTTTGGAGACAACGCATCATCGGCACGTGATCTTTTTCATTTCGTATCACGCTATTTTGAAGAGGAAAACATTTATTTACTCGATCATTATCTTGGGAAATCCGTTGTTCAAAGCATTCTATCTTTACGTGAGTCCAACCGCATACTTAACCTGATTATGCGAGGTCCGGAAGTTGCTAATATTCAGATTACCGCATTCGAAACGGTAGGCGTTGAAAATCGCATTGGATACTTTGAAAAAGTCGGCACGCTTAAAGATATGATACAATCACATTTGCTACAGGTACTCTCGCTTATCACCATGTCAATTCCCGTAACCAATATCGACACAAGCCTTCACCGGGAAAAAAACAGTATCTTAAGTGCCATTAAATTCAGCCGATCGAAAAAAAATATCGTCCTCGGACAATATAAAGGCTATACTGACAACGAAGGGGTAAAGAAAAACTCGCGAACCGACACCTTTGCAGCATTACGTCTCTTTATCGACCGGCAGAGTTGGTACAAAGTTCCGATCTATATACGAACTGGAAAACGGTTGCATGAACATCACACCTACATCGTCATCGAGCTTAAAAAACATGCATTCCAGCCGGCATCGGAACCACCAAATCGTATTGTGCTTGAATTCTTTCCGGATGAAAGAATTAATATTAAACTGGTAAACAGACACGGGCATACGTTGCAGTATCAAGATATCACCACTTCGGATACCATTGCCTGTGAAGACGATAGCTGTCTGCCGGAACATGGCGTTCTAATCAGAGACGTCATAGCGGGAAGAAAACGATTTTTTCTCAGCTTCCCCGAAGTAATCGCCACATGGGAACTCATTGACTCCATTATCAAATTTTCTCACCGCAACAATGTGCCGATTGAGTCGTATGCACCAGGATCATACGGCCCGCAATCTCAAAATAAAATCACTCGAATGGATGGGTTTGAGTGGTACGATATTCACTAATCACACTATGGACATTATCAACGTTAAAAAACCAGAAGAACTTGTTAAAAACGCTTTAACCGTTATCAAAGAAACGATTAAAGACGCGCCGGAACTTTGCCGAATCGCCTTAAGCGGCGGTGAAACACCACAAAAACTGTATAAAAAAATAGCAAAAGATACGTCGATTGATTTCTCAAAAGTCGAATTTTACCAAGTGGATGAACGATATGTTAATCGTTATGACAAGCATTCAAATTATAAAATGATTGCCAACACTCTTATCAGACCGCTTGCCGGCAAAGTTAAAGGGTTTAATTTTTTCGATACCTCTCGCTCTATCGATCGATGTGTTAAAAATTACATAAAAGATATTAGCGGCATACAGTTTGATTTAGTCTTGCTCGGAATGGGAAAAGACGGTCATATCGCCTCTATATTCCCCGGCGACAAAGAGGCAATCGACTCAAAAGAACAAGCTCTGTATACACAAACCGACGACTTTCCCATACATGATCGCGTCACCCTTTCACTCAAGAAAATAAAAGATGCAAAACATGCCATAATACTTCTGAAAGGAAAAGCGAAAAAATCTATTTTAAAGGATTTCCTTGAAAAAGATGTTGATGTATATGAACTTCCGGCAAAAGTCCTCTTGAAAAAGAAAAAACTTACGGTAATATACAGCTCTAAAAAATAATGTTGTATTATGGTTGAATTGCCGAAGAACAAAACCCTAATAAATGATGAAGCAGGCCCGTATACCGTTGCCGCCAAACAGTGCAAAGATCTTCCTCACGACTTCGATATAAATTCAACAATCGTTGATTATCAAGGGCAATGGATTGAACTTTTTGGCGTTGCTCAGCACGAAAGCCAACCGCTTCCTTATGGCTACAATATGCGCGCAACGATTGTTAAAAAACATATCAACAATCAAGTCCGATGCGTTATAGTCAATCTTTCCGAGACAGAGAACTAGAAAAAATTGACTCTCTTTTTAGGACCGTTACAATACATAAGAAGGTTTATCTACCCTTAAATCACCCTTGTATGGTTAAACGCAATCAAACGTATAAATGTAACGTGTGCGGCAACATTGTTTCCGTGTTGCACGCCGGTGGTGGCGAATTGGTATGCTGCGGAGAATCTATGGAGTTGCTTGATCCGAAAACTGAAGATGAAGGCCTTGAAAAACACGTTCCAGTTATTGAGAAATCGAATGATGGCATTCTTGTTAAAGTGGGAGAGAACCCACACCCAATGGAAGAAAAACATTATATTGAATGGATTGAAGTACATACTAACGATAAACAGGTATACCGTTCTTTTCTCAAGCCCGGACAAAAACCCGAAGCATCGTTCCCCGTTCCTGCGGATAACGTAGATATGGCGCAAGAATACTGTAATGTGCACGGTCTCTGGAAATCGTAATTATCACCTTTTTATATGATCTTATCTGATACAACGCTGCATCGCATGCTAAAAGAGGGCTCGCTTGTTGTTGATCCGATTTCTGATGAATCCATACAACCCGCTTCAATAGATTGCCGTTTGGGTGATCATTTTTTGCTGATTGAAGATACGACAATGGAAATCATAACTCTCGATAGCGAAATACATTATCGGGAAATCGAAGGCGACGCAATAACTATCCCCCCTCACTCTTTCCTCTTGGCAACAACCAAAGAATATGTAAAACTACCCGACTCTCTCACTGCTTTTGTTGAAGGACGAAGTTCCATAGGACGCATAGGCCTTTTTATACAAAATGCCGGATGGGTGGATCCGGGATTTGAAGGGCGCATCACCCTCGAGCTTTATAATGCGAACTCTCTGCCGATAAAGTTACAAAAGAACAGGCGTATTTGCCAATTGGTTTTTTGTAAAATGGACCAGGAAGCAAACCGTCCGTATCAGGGTAAATATCAAGGACAAAAAAAATCAGTTGGAAGTCGCGTTTATATGGATAAAAGCTAATGAGTTCGTTTACGCGCGCAAATAATATCTTGATACGAGTGCGCATCATCTCTGCCCGACCAGCTTCCGTGATACATTTTCAATTGATCATCAATACCCTCTTTTTTCAGTTGCTTTATAATCCAATCTTCAGTATAACCGGTCTCCGCTTCGGGCATATCTTTGTGTGAATAAAAACACGTTTTATCCGATCCATACGAGTATGAAAACTGACAATATGAATGTCCCTCCTTCATATTCTTTTGTGCATTTTCATCTATGGAAAAAAATGTTAACAATACTTTTCCCTCAGGCTTTAAAACACGACTAATTTCCTGTAAATATCGCTTAATTTGAGCCGGAAGCATATGGGTAAAAACAGAAGTGGCAAAAATGAAATCAAATTGTTTATCCTTGTAAGGGAACGTAAATTCGTCCGCCTGAATACCGCCCTTTTTGTTATAATATTTATTGTAAATATCAACATATTGAAAATGGAAATGAGGATACCGAGATGTAATATTATGCACACACCAGGCAATTCCTCGTTTATCAATGTCAAAACCGTAATACGCCCCCGTATCAGCATCTAAATAATGTGTGAGCGGAATTGCCATTCTTCCTATTCCACTGCCAATATCAAGCACCACATCCCGAGGGGTTATATGTCCGTATTGCTTAAAATACTGTAAAAATTCATTCCCGATTTTTTTAAATTCACTGCTACCAACAAAATTCAAGCGTTTTGGAGGATATTCCTTATTGCGCTTTCCGGTTATAAATGCAACTGCATCCTGGATACTATAAAACACATACTTCAACACCTTTTTAATACCCGGCGGAAGAATATACTTAAGCTTTTGTTTCGCCTTGCCCAGAAATGACATAATGTTACCTTAAATGGTCGGGGCAGCAGGATTCGAACCTGCGACCTCTCGGTCCCAAACCGAGCGCGCTAACCGGACTACGCTATGCCCCGACAAAGCCTCTTTTTTAGTAAAAGCGTACTAACTATATGAAATTTCACTTTTTAAGTCAAAGAATTTTTTGTAAGGTTAATTTATGGAGAAAACATATAATCAAATTGTCGGAACACCCGTTGTTGTCGAGGGCCTCGGAAAGGTCGCTCGCGTTAGCGATATACTTATCGATACCGATAATGGCAAAATTGCTTGTTTTTTCGTCAATACGGGAAAATTAAAAATAATACTTCCACGCGACATCCTCTTTTTCGGCCAAGCAATAATATTAGCGGATATCGATGACATTGTTGATGCTGAAGATATTGTTCGGGTAACACGCATTATTGAAAAAGACATTCGTTTATTAAAATCGCATGTAGAAACAGAAAAGGGAGAATCACTGGGAACCGTTCATGATTATTATGTCAATGTGAAATTTTTCGGACTTATGAAGCTGGTCGTCTATAAATCATTCCTCGGCCTTTTTAAAACACAGGATCTCCTTATCTCAGCACGTGACATTGTTAAAATCGAACCGAATAAAATAACCGTTAAAGATAAGTGTGCCAAGCAACCATATCAACAAGAAGCACGAGAAGAGTACGCACGCTTTCATGTAGCAACGTAATCTCTATAAAACAATTTTTGTATAAAAAAGCCCTGAGCTAAAGATAGCCCAAGGCTTTTGTTTTTTTGAGAACTATTTTTCTTACCTACGCTACTTCTTGTCCTTGTCCAGCGCCACGGATAACCGTATTGACGAGTGCAAATGAGATAAGCACGATAACAATACCGATAATTGCGTACATGATGATTTTTTTAGCCTGGTCAACCTTTTCTTGGTTTCCAGCTGCAGTAATATACAGAATTCCTCCGTATATAATCATGATAACCGCAATGAGTCCGAGGAAGAGAAGGAAGAAGTCTACAATTCGTAAAATAAGTGCACGAATTGACCCTTCACCACCGGTTGCAGCAGCTACGTTTGATGGAGCATCTCCAGGATTAATAAGCTGAGCTCCTGCGGTTCCACCAAGGGCTGCAAATACCACAAGTAGGAGTGAACTCAATCCAAGCACAATAAATGCTTGCTTGAGACCTTTTTTCAAAGTGGTTTTTGTCATTGTTTTTGGGTTAAGTAAGAATTTTTGAAACTTTTTATTTAAGTTTTCACTTTATTTTAGCAAATATTTGACATTAAATCAATAGTCTTGTAAAAGAATACCCTTATATGTCAATCTTGTTCCCGCGCTCATCAAGAAGGATATTTTCAGGCTGCAGGGTGACATCAAACATATGATGCACCGTCTCTTTAATATGTTTTGCCAGCTCAATTAACTCCTTTTGCGTACCATTCCCCTCATTTATAAGCCAATTCCCGTGCATAAGAGAAACTGTAATATCTCCTCTGCGCAAACCTTTTAGTCCCGCTTTATCGATTAACATACCTGCCGGTTTATCAGGCGAAGGATTTTTAAAAAATGATCCGGCCACCTTTCCTTTCGGTTGTTTTTTTGCCCGAAACGTTATGATTTCGGGAGTCACATCATGCGGATCAAGTGGCGGAAGCGTTAACGTAACAGACAAAACCGTCTCATGTGTCTTTTTCAAAATACTTGTGCGGTACGAAAACTGAAAATAATCACTGTTTTCTGTATGAACACCGTTTTGATAATCGAACAATGTTGCTTTTGTAACAAAATCTCCTATTTCAACTCCCTGGGCCCCCGCATTCCCATATAGAGCACCGCCGATGGTCCCCGGCAAACCAACCATTTTCATAATCCCGCCAAGCTTATGCTTTCGTGCTTCAGCCAAGACCTGTGCAAGCATCGCTCCCGATTCAGCGGTAATCTTATTTTCTCGCACGGCAATCGACATGGCTTTATTATGAATAATCAACCCTCGAAATCCTTTATCGGAAAAAACAATATTACGACCTCCACCAAGCAAATAATACGGTATATGAAGCTCATGAGCCTGCTGAATAATCTCAGGTATATCAAGCATATGATGAGCCTGGATATACAAATCCGCAGCCCCCCCAATCCCATAAGCGGTTAACGGCGCAAGGTCTTTATCGCTTTGCGTTTGAGGAAACCGCTTAATAAATCGTTTTTTAGCAATACTATCATCATTCATATACTTCCAGTTTAGCGGAAAACCCCTTGCTATTGAATAAAAAATTGACAGGTAATTTTTTTTACCATATCATCATCTGTGCATTTTGACACTATAGGCTTAAGCCACCTTAGCTCAGTTGGTTAGAGCGACTGTCTTGTAAACAGTAGGTCGTCGGTTCGACTCCGACAGGTGGCTCCATGTAGTATTTATGGGCAGGTGGCGGAGTGGTCAATCGCATCAGACTGTAAATCTGACGACTTTATGTCTACGGGAGTTCAAATCTCTCCCTGCCCACCAGAAAACACTATGATTGCATAGTGTTTTTTCTTGCAATATATGTTTTTTTCATTATTATTACTGCCGGCTTCATCAAGAAAGAACCTTTGTATTAACCAGGAACGAACCTTTGCGTTAATACAAGAAACTTTTTTTATGGGCGATTTACCAACCACTTGAAGCAGGAATCCCTGCAGAAAGGAAAGATCGATGCTTGACATCATACACACAACAAATTTCTTCCACCTCATCGGTGAAAGAAAAATACCCGAGGAAGAAAACTTCACGAAAATATTTTTGCTGCTAGACGGTCTTAACAGAAGGTCGCTTACCACACTCATGATTACCTCTGATGTACCATGGGAAACGGTAAGAGCGTTCTGCGACCTCAGCGAAAATGAGTACCAACTCCTCGAAAGACTGCTCAGATTAGAGCATTTCAATCAGTCGTATATGTGTATATACGAAGGTTGTGAAAAAGCAGTTGGAAAGTTTCTCACCATGTTCAAGACAGATCTTGCACATAAATGCCTGAAAACCATGAGAGAATTTTCCATACAGCGCACCGCCCCCCTTACAGAGACCTCCAACTCGCTATCTTGATAGCACCCCTTCTTCGGAGGTCTTTTCCCCTTGTTGATTTTTTACCCGACTTACTTTACTATCTACTCTCAACGATAAAGAGAGAACCTTTGCATTAACCAGGATTTACCTCCTTGGTGTTAATGCAAGAAACTCTTTTTATGGACAATTTTAGTTTTATTATTACTACTACTCGTGAGAAAAACATTCTCACAGAGAGGAGCTCCTGATGCTTGACAAACAGAAAACGCAGAAATTATTTTCCATTATTGGGAATGTAACCCCGATACTGGACAAAAAGTTTAATAAGCTTTTTGAAAAAATTCCGGAAATCGGATACCAGGGCCTCTTGGTCTTTATGGTAATGAATGACATTGAAGATACCGTAATCGACGAAATAAAGAGACTCGGGAAGCGGCACTTTGGCCTGCTTCTGGTACTCATTGAAGAAAAAAACTTCAACGATGCCTACCTATGCTCACGCTGGGAAAGCATTATGCCCGTCTGGAATTTTTTAAAACGGTGCGACAGCGAATATGCAATGCACCTCCGCCGGTTAATTCAAAATAGCGGCGGCCTCAAAATTGTCCATTCTTTTACGAAGGACCTTCACCTTTCCGAATAGCGAAAGCCCACCCGAAGGTCCTTTTTCCCCTACTTAAACAGCTTTATACCTCGACAACAATCGGAACAATTAACGGTCGTCGCTGTAATTTTTTATGCGTATATTTATCTATTACCGATGTCACATAATCTTTAATATTTTTCACTCCGGGTTTTGAGTGCTTCTGTAAAAGCGAATTATACTTACTCTTAATTTTTTTCTGCACTTCCTTCAAAATTTCATTGGATTCTGTCATATAAATAAATCCTCGTGTTTCAATTTTAGGATTCCCAACCAGCTTTTTCGTTTTTCGACGAATTTTCAAAGTAACAACAAATACTCCGTTTTCCGCTAACGCTTGCCTCTCAACAAGAACTCTAGATCCCATATTCCCCATTCCCAGACCATCAACAAGTATATAATTCGTTTCCACTTTTTGCTTGGAAAGCCGCACTTTTCCTTTTTGCATTTCAAGAATATTTCCATTATTCATCATAATTGCATTTGACTTTCGTATACCCGCTTCGTGAGCAAGCTCTTTGTGGGCAAACCGCATATGATATTGTCCGTGAATCGGAACAAAATACTTGGGTTTTACCATCCCGATCATCATACGCAAATCCTCACGGCATCCATGTCCCGACGTATGCACGTCCATAATTTTATTATTAATAACGCGCGCTCCTTTTTTTGTCAGGTTATCGATTACCGTTGAGATAGCACGTTCATTCCCAATAATCGGCGTTGCGGAAATAATAACCGTATCGTCGGGTTTAATCCTGACATGCTTATGTTGCCCTAAAGAAATACGCGTTAGCGCAGACAACGCTTCCCCCTGACTACCCGTTGTAAGAATAAGAGATTTCTTTCCGGGAGTTTTTTTCGCTTTATATATATCGTGAATTAATCCTTTTGGAACCTTGATATATCCCAGTCGCTCCGCAATCGATATATTATTTATCAAACTGCGACCACTGACATACACCTTCCTGTTCCATCGTTTTGCCGAATTAAGAATCTGCTGAATACGTCCAATAAGACTTGAAAACGATGCGATTAAAATTCGTCCGGGAGTTTCTTTAATAAGCATATCCAGCGTATCACCAATAGCTTTCTCCGAAATAGTATGCCCTTCTTTCATTGCATTGGTACTATCTGAAAACATCACCGTAACATTTTTCTTCTTACCAAGTGCCGATATTTTTTTATAATCAGCCTGAATTTGATCAGCCGGTGTATAGTCAAATTTAAAATCACCCGTATGGACAATAGTTCCTTCAGGAGTGTTGATAACAACACCAACACCATCGGGGATGCTGTGATTTACTCTGAAAAAGCTACAATTAAATGGGCCGAGTCTTAATTTTTCATCCGGATCAATAACATTCATGACCGTATCCCGCTTGATACCAAATTCTTCAACTCGTTTTTCAATAAGCCCCATGGTGAGTTTTGTCCCATATAGCTGAGGGAAATTAAGTCGCGGTAAAATATAAGGAATACCTCCGATATGGTCCAGATGACCATGCGTTAAAATAACACCTCGAATATCTTTTTTTCGTTCTTCAAGCCAACTAATATCAGGAATAACATAGTCGATACCGAGCATATCTTCTTCGGGGAATTGGAAACCCATATCAACAAGGATAATATCCCTGCCATACTCAATAACCGTCATATTTTTCCCTACCTCATCAAGCCCTCCAAGCGGTATAATACGAACTTTTGTAGGTTTTTTATGCGTCTTTTTGCGCGTTGTCCGTTTATGCTTATGCCCGGCAGAACTTTTACGAGATGATTTTCGGTTATTATGAGAAGATCGCGTATTATGCTTTTGATGCTTTTTGTGCGATTTCCTCTTATTAGCATTATGAGTATTATGTGCTCTGTCTTTCGCAGGCTTTCGTTTTTTCGAATAGTGTTTTTTTGCTTTTGTTCTGCGCTTATTCGAACCACCATGTGTAGATTTTTTTGATGTTTTTTGTGCGCTTTTTTTCTTACGCCCAGCAATCTTCACCTTTTTTGGTGACGCAGAACCCTGAATCTTCTCTTCGATCCAGCGATCAAGTTTGTTTGTCATAAAAAATTGTTCAATAAATTCTTTTGTGTCCTAGTCGTCATTCCTTGTTATTATAACACAATCAATCGTTTTATTCAAAAAAGGGGGCGTATACACTGTGTGCAACGCCCCATGCACATCTCTCAACCAAGTGTCTCGCTGCACTTATTGTGCAATCGCAGAGACCTTGTCGAGAAACTGTTCTCTTGTCAGTTCCGCGGTCATCTCCTTGGGGAAGGTACATTTGGGGTGTTTATCCCCAACAATGTACACCTTGATCTTACAAAGTCCGTCGTACCGATAATCGATAGTAATCTGAATGCTACCGATATGATCAGCGTCACAAGGACACTTCTCGGTGATGGACTCCTTCAAGGGTTCACGCTTGGTACGATTTTGAGCGATTATCTCGAAAACCTTGATCCAGTAATGCAGTAATTCTTTTTCCATATCTATCCTCCAATAGTCGCCTGGCGACCGGTTTGGGTTACTGTTTCAGCAGTGAAACGTGACAAGGAAACTATTTTTATATCTTTTTCATGGTTTAGTCAAGGGCATCTATGATAAAATGCGCATGGTATTTGTATTAAACTACAATGAAGAACCACCCTACACATAAAGATTCGGTCGCTATTTTGGGATATGGAGTCGAAGGGAAAGCACTCCATGAATATCTGCAAAAAAAAGGCGTCGAGGACATCACTATTATAGATGAACACATACGTGATAATTCAATTAGTAATGACATCAGCGATCTAGACAAGTATGACTTTGTCTACCGTAGCCCCGGCATCCATAAAGACCGAAAAGAACTTTTAAAAGCAAAAAAAAAGGGTGTACACGTCAGTAGCACGACACAACTTTTTTTTGACCACTGTCCATGTCCCATTATTGGAGTCACAGGAACAAAGGGAAAGGGGACGACATCTTCATTACTGTATGAGATACTCAAAGAAAGCGGCCGCGATGCCTATTTGGGAGGAAATATAGGCGAGTCACCACTGCACTTTTTAGACAATCTAACTTCACATTCAATTGTTGTTCTCGAGTTATCAAGTTTTCAATTACACGACATAACAAAAAGTCCTCATATAGCAATTGTGCTCAATACAACATCGGATCATCTGGATTATCACAACGATGTTGAAGAATACCGATCAGCCAAAGAAGGTATTGTACGTTATCAAAAAGAACGCGACTTATGCATTCTTAATGATGATTACCCTTATAAGAATCGGTACAAAGCTTTAACAAAAGCAGCGGTTTGTTTAGTCAGCCGAAATCACCATGTCGATCATGGCGCCTATATAAACGATACAAAGATTATCCTTGTCGACCATGGGAAAGAACACCCTCTGTGTTCCACACATGCAGTAGGATTAATCGGTCCACACAATCTTGAAAATATTATGCCGGCCAGCGTTACTTGTTATCATCTTGGCATTACATTAAAAACCATTAAAAAAGTGGTACAAACCTTTACCGGTCTGCCACATCGGCTTGAGTGTATCAAAACGGTCAATGGCGTTTCATATTATAACGATTCCTTTTCAACAACACCGGAAACCTGTATTGCAGCCGTTAAATCTTTTGAAAACCCACTCATTCTTATTGCCGGCGGTTCCGATAAACACGCTGACTTCTCTTCCCTCGGCACTGTTATCGCAGAAACAAAAAATTTAAAATCAGCTATTCTTATGGGAGAAACGGCTCCTCAAATACAAAAGGCCATTGGCTCATCAACAAAAAGCGTCATAGTGGATTCATACCAACAGGCGTTCGATTTAGCACATAAAAAAGCGCAAAAAGGCGATACAGTATTGCTTTCTCCGGCAAGTGCGAGTTTTGATATGTTCCGTAATTATAAACATCGGGGAAACACTTTTAGAAAATGGGTTGAATCGTTATAAACATAGACATATAGTAGAAACGACACTTTACGAAATTGTATTTTATGATAGTCTTCGATCAAGTTTCCAAACAATACGGAACACGCACCATCCTCGATAATATCTCACTTTCGGTAAAACCGAAGGAGTTTGTTTCAATCGTGGGGCCTTCGGGCGCGGGAAAATCAACATTGATATATACGCTTATCGGTGCGGAAAAAATCAACCAAGGAAGCATTCACGTTGACGATTATCATGTTAATGTCATGTCGCAAAAGGCATTGCAATTATTTAGACGGAAAATAGGTATTGTATTTCAGGACTATAAGTTGCTACCACGAAAAAACGTTTTCGAAAATATTGCTTTTGCCCTTGAAACAACAGGTACTCCGCCATTGCTTATTCGGAAAAAAGTTGATGAAGTGCTTAAAACGGTAGGACTGGATAAAATAAAAAATCATTTCCCCTATCAATTATCGGGTGGCGAACAACAACGAGCCGCTATAGCACGTGCATTGGTGCACGATCCAAAACTAATTGTTGCGGACGAACCAACAGGAAATCTCGA
This sequence comes from Candidatus Peregrinibacteria bacterium, assembly GCA_014728955.1. Classification (GTDB taxonomy): domain Bacteria; phylum Patescibacteriota; class Gracilibacteria; order UBA1369; family PNNO01; genus PNNO01. The sequence continues at coordinate 1,050 of WJKT01000092.1, read as the reverse complement.
CCCAAAAGCATCAGATGATGTATTGAATTTACTTCTCAAAATTAACAAATCCGGATCAACGGTGCTGCTGGCAACACATGACAAGCATATTGTCGATACGTTACAACGACGCGTTGTTCGTTTGCATGACGGAAAAATACTCAGCGATCATAAAAAAGACGGCTACGATTCTTCATTTAATTAACCCGATATCGCCATGGCCACTTATAAGGAAGCCGGCGTCGATATACAAACCGGCGACGAATGTTCTCGTATTGCATATGATGCCGCAAAAAAAACATTTTCTTCGCGGGACGGCATGATTGGCAAACCGGTTATTTTAGAAGGCGGCTTTTCGGGAGCAATGGATTTTGGCAATTTTTATCTTGTGCAAAACGACGACGGCATTGGTACAAAAATGGCTGTTGCAAGGCAAATGCAGTCTTATGACACAATGGCACATGATCTTGTTGCTATGGTTGCCGATGACGCCATATGTGTGGGCGCGGAGGTTGTATCAATTTCCAATACAATTGATGTTGAAAAAGTTGATAAAAAAGCTATCAGCTCTTTAATGAAAGGGCTTTCGAAAGTGTGCATTGAACAAAAAATAGTTGTTCCCGGCGGAGAGATAGCGGAACTTGGCACGATGGTAAATGGTTACGTGTGGAACGCAACCGCCCTGGGCATTGTTGAAAAAGATAAGTTTATTACCGGCACCAAGGTACGTCCCGGCGATCCTATTGTCGGCCTTCATTCGGATATGTTTCGTTCCAACGGCATGAGTTTGGTTAGACACATCCTTTCAGAACGTTTTGGTCCGGAATGGTTTAATACCGCATACGATGAACATAAACGGTGGGGAGATATTATACTAACCCCAACACATATTTATCATAATGCCGTTTTGGAAATGATCGGACGATACAAAAAACCCCGCAATATTGATATTCATGCTATAGCTCATATTACCGGCGGCGGCTTGCCGGGAAATATTGAACGTATTGTTAGGCAACATGGATACGGCGCTCATCTTGACACACTACCGGAGCCGCACAAACCAATGAAAAC